>NZ_JAGPXZ010000067.1:0-14117 GCF_018070305.1 Micromonospora sp. M51
GCGGTGGCCGGGGTGGTCGCGTTGATGTGGTCGGCGAACCCGGCGCTGGTCGGCGACGTGGACCGGACCCGGCAGATCCTCCGGGACACCGCCACGGCGGCGACGCCCACCTACCGCTCCGACAGCCCCTCCGACGCCTGCGGTGGGCCGTCGAACGTGACCGGCGCCGGCCAGGTCGACGCGTACGCCGCCGTGCGCGCCGCCCGGCGGGAGTAGGGGGTGCGACCCGACAGCCGGTGATCTAGGGTCGGCGACCATGGACGCCGAGATCACCGTCACCGAGCTGACCGCCGACCTGGCCCCCACCGTGGTACGGCTCTGCCAGCAGGCGCTCGACTTGCCCGAGGACGCCGCCGAGGCGGCTTCCATCGTGGACGTGCTCTGGCCGCGGGCCTCCGCCGACCGGCCGGTGGTCGGGCTCGGCGCGTACCGGGGCGCGGACCTGGTGGGGGTGCTGATCTGCTCGGTGTCGTCGGCCGAGCCGGGGATCGGGCACGTGGACCTGGTCGCGGTTCACAGTGATCAGCGGCGTCGGGGTGTCGGCCGGGCCCTGCTCCAGCGGGCCGAGCGGGTGCTCGCCGAGCGGGGGGTGACCGAGGTGCTGCTGGCCGGGAATCCGCCGTACTACGCGTGGCCGGGCATCGACGTCCGCTACACGCCGGCGGTCTGCGCCGCCCTCGCGCTCGGCTACCAGCAGGACCGGACCGCCTGGAACATGACAGCGGACCTGTCGTACGACGGGTCGCCGGCACTGCGGTCCACCGAGGCTGCCCAGCGGCGGCTGGCCGACCAGGGCGTCACCGTACGGCGGGCGGAGCCGGCGGACCTGCCGGCGTTGACGGCGTTCGCCAGATCCACCTTCGGCGGTACCTGGGACGGTGAGTTGGCCGGGTCGGTGGGGCGCGCGGACGCCGGTTGCCACCTGGCGGAGCGGGACGGCGAGCTGCTCGGCTTCGCCGCGTACGGGTCGTCGCGGCCGAGTTGGTTCGGGCCGATGGGCACCGCGCCGGCCGCCGAGGGGTCGGGCATCGGTGGGGTGCTGTTGCGGCGTTGCCTGCGCGACCTGCGGGCGGCGGGGCTGGACCGGGCACAGATTGGCTGGGTGGGGCCCGTGCCGTTCTATTCGGGCAGCGCGGGCGCACGGATCGAGCGGGTCTTCTTCCTGTACCGGAAAACCCTACCGATCACCTAACCGGGGCAAACAGGACGTAGATCCTTTCGCCCGCGTCGGCCATCGACGCCCCCTACCGTTTCGGTAGAGGAGGCAGCCATGACCACGGATGACAACCAGACCGAGGACGGCCCGCCGATCACCTGGAAGCCGGTGGGTGAACTCCCCGGTCAACTGCCGTTCGACCGGCTCGACTACGGCGACGCCGAGCAACTGGCCGAGATGACCACCGACGGTGAGCCGTCGATGGCCGAGGAACCTCAGGAGATGGTGGACGCGCCGATCCAACTGCTTCCGCCGTACAGCAGGGCACAGAAACGGCGCAACAAGCGCCCCCTACCGACCTGACGACGAACGGGGCGGACCGCGTCCGCGGCCCGCCCCGTTCGGTGTGACGGTACTGGACTCAGAAGTCCATTTCCCCGCCACCCGGGCCAGCCGGGGCAGCCGGGGTCTTCTCCGGCTTGTCCGCGACAACAGCCTCGGTGGTGAGGAAGAGCGCCGCGATGGAAGCGGCGTTCTGCAGCGCCGAGCGCGTCACCTTGGCCGGGTCGATGATGCCCGCGGCCAGCAGGTCGACGTACTCGCCGTTGGCGGCGTTGAGGCCGTGACCCGCTTCGAGGTTACGGACCTTCTCCACCACGACGCCGCCCTCAAGGCCGGCGTTGACGGCGATCTGCCGCAGCGGGGCGTCCAGCGCGACCTTGACGATGTTCGCACCGGTCGCCTCGTCGCCGACCAGGTCGAGCTTGTCGAAGGCGGTCTTGCCGGCCTGCACCAGCGCGACGCCACCACCCGGGACGATGCCCTCCTCGACGGCGGCCTTCGCGTTGCGAACGGCGTCCTCGATGCGGTGCTTGCGCTCCTTCATCTCGACCTCGGTCGCCGCGCCGGCCTTGATGACGGCGATGCCACCGGAGAGCTTCGCCAGCCGCTCGGCCAGCTTCTCCCGGTCCCACTCGGAGTCGGAGGCCTCGATCTCCTTGCGGATCTGGGACACCCGGTCGGCGACGTCGGCCTTCTGGCCACCGCCGTCGACGATCGTGGTGTTCTCCTTGTCGACCACGACGCGCCGGGCGGTGCCGAGCACCTCCAGGCCGACCTGGTCGAGCTTGTAGCCCAGCTCCGAGGCGACCAGCTCGGCGCCCGTGGAGATCGCGATGTCCTGGAGCATCGCCTTGCGCCGGTCACCGAAGCCCGGGGCCTTGACCGCGCAGACCTTGAGGGTCTTGCGCAGCGAGTTGACCACCAGGGTGGAGAGCGCCTGGCCGTCCACGTCCTCGGCGATGATCAGCAGGGGCTTGCTGTTCTGCAGGACCTTCTCCAGCAGCGGCAGCAGCTCCTCGATCGCCGAGATCTTCTGGGTGGTGACCAGGATGTACGCGTCCTCGAGGACGGACTCCTGGCTCTCCAGGTCGGTGACGAAGTTCGGCGAGATGAAGCCCTTGTCGAACTGGAGACCCTCGGTCACGTCCAGTTCGGTGGTGAGCATCGAGCCTTCCTCGACGGTGATGACACCGTCGCGGCCGACGCGCTCCATCGCCTCGGCGATCAGATCGCCGATCGTGGAGTCCTGCGCGGAGATCGTCGCCACGTTCGCGATCGACTCCTTGCTGGTGACCTCGGCAGCCTTGCCGAGCAGCGCCTCGGAGACCTTGGTGGCCGCCGCGTCGATGCCCCGCTTGAGGCCGGCCGGGTTGGTCCCGGCGGTCACGTTGCGCAGACCCTCCCGGACCATGGCCTGGGCCAGCACGGTCGCGGTGGTGGTCCCGTCGCCGGCGACGTCGTTGGTCTTGGTCGCCACCTCCTTGACCAGCTGCGCGCCAAGGTTCTCGTACGGGTTGGTGAGCTCGATCTCCTTGGCGATGGTCACACCATCGTTGGTGATCGTCGGCGCACCGAATTTCTTGTCCAGGACGACGTTGCGCCCGCGCGGGCCGAGGGTGACCTTGACCGCGTCCGCGAGGGCGTTGACACCGTGCTCCAGCAGGTGCCGGGCGTCGTCCGAGAAGCTCAGGATCTTCGCCATTAATGTCCCTTCGAAGCGCCATTGCCCCGGCCCGGCGAGCCGGACCGGGGCAGTGGCACTGATCGGTTGCTTACTTCTCGATGACCGCGAGGACGTCGCGGGCGGAGAGCACCAGGTACTCCTCGCCGGCGTACTTGACCTCGGTGCCGCCGTACTTCGAGTAGAGGACGGTGTCGCCGACCTGCACGTCAACCGGAACCCGGTTGCCGTTGTCGTCGACGCGCCCCGGGCCCACAGCGAGGACGGTGCCCTCCTGCGGCTTCTCCTTGGCGGTGTCGGGGATCACGATGCCCGACGCCGTGGTGGTCTCAGCCTCGTTCGCCTGGACCACGATGCGGTCCTCGAGCGGCTTGATCGCAACCTTGGTCGCGGTAGTCACGGGCATACCCTCCTGGGGTACTGGTTTCGTTGCTGACCAGCGGGGCTGGCCAGCGTCAATCTGCCTCATGCCACCGGGCGGTGCCGTCGTCGCGGGTGCCGGTCCGCCTGGCGTGCGCACCCGGGTCGCGAGACCCGGAAGCTGGCACCCTCAGGGTGAGAGTGCTAATCGCAGGGTATTCCGTGGCTAGCACTCCGTCAAGGAGAGTGCCAGCGCGTCGCGCCCCGCCAGCCAGGATTTCCGGCTCGGCCGGGACAATGACCGGGTGGATCTCGATCAGCTGGCGGCGCTGCGTACCCCTGAGGGGTCGGCCGCGCTCACCGCGGCGGCCGGGCTGGCCGGCGGTGACCCGCTGGCCGCGGCCTCGGCGCTGCGCGCGGCCGGGGTGCCGCCCACGCTGGCCGCGGCAGCCCTCACCCAGGCCGAGCTGCGCCACCGGGCGGTCGGCAAGTTCGGCTCGGCCGCCGCTGGGATGTTCCTCACCCGCCCCGGCCTGGAGCAGGCCACCCGCCGGGTGGTCGCCGACCGTCGGGCCGCCCGGTTGTCCGCGGCCGGCGTGCGCACCCTGGCCGACCTCGGCTGCGGGCTGGGGGCCGACGCGCTGGCCGCCGCCCGTGCCGGCATCCGGGTGTACGGGGTGGAGGCCGACCCGGTGACCGCCGCGATGGCCGCCGCCAACGCCACGGCGGCCGGCCTGGCCGAGCTGTTCACCGTCGAGTGCGGCGACGCGACCGGGTTCGACGTGTCACGGGTCGACGGCGTTTTCTGCGACCCGGCCCGCCGCACGAGCGGCACCGGGCGGCGAATCTTCGACCCGCGCGCCTACTCGCCGCCGTGGGACTTCGTGACCGGGCTGGCCGAGCGGGTGCCGCGCACTGTGGTGAAGGTGGCGCCGGGCCTGGACCACGGGCTCATCCCGGCCGGGGCGGAGGCCGAGTGGGTCGGCGTCGACGGTGACCTGGTCGAGGCGGCGCTCTGGTGCGGTGAGCTGGCGGAGGTGCCCCGCCGCGCCACCCTCTACCGGCAGCGGGGCAGCGAGATCCACCGTGACCAGCTCACCGGCTCGGGTGCCGCCGAGGCGCCGGTCGGGCCGGTACGCCGCTACCTGTACGACCCGGAGCCGGCGGTGGTGCGCGCGCATCTCGTCGCCGAACTGGCCACCGAGCTGGACGCCACCCTGGCCGATCCGAGCATCGCCTACCTCTACGCCGACCAGCCGACCCGCACCCCGTACGCGCGCTGTCTGGAGATCACCGACGTGTTGCCGTTCTCGCTCAAGCGCCTGCGGGCGCTGCTGCGGGACCGGCGGGTGGGCCGCGTGGAGATCCTCAAGCGGGGTTCGGCGCTCGTCCCGGAGCAGCTCCGCAAGGACCTGCGGCTGGCCGGGGACGAGGCGGCGAGTCTGGTGCTCACCCGGGTCGACGGCGCACCGACGGTGCTCATCGGCCGGCCGGTCCACTAACGTCGTCGCCGTGGCGGGACAGGGCACGCCGGCGACGGCACTGTTGGTCAAGCGCGGGATCGCGCATCGCACCCATCCGTACCGGGTGTCGCCGGACGCCCCGAACTACGGCGCGCTGGTGGCGGTGGCGCTCGGCGTGGCGCCGGAGCGGGTGTTCAAGTCGCTGGTGACCGCTGTCGACGGGGCGCTCACCGTGGCGGTCGTGCCGGTGACCGGAGAGCTGGATCTCAAGGCGCTCGCGGCGGCGGTCGGCGGCAAGCGGGCGGTGCTGGCGGATCGGGCGGTCGCCGAGCGGGCAACCGGCTATGTACGCGGTGGGATCAGCCCGCTCGGGCAGCGTCGGCGGTTGCCCACGGTGCTGGACGAGTCCGCGCTGCAACTGCCGACGATCTACGTCTCGGCTGGTCGGCGCGGACTGCAACTCGAACTGGCAGCGGCGGATCTGGTGGCGCTGACCGACGCCCGTACCGCGGTGTTGCAGAGCAGCTGACGACAGTCGTTACGTCGCTCTCCCCGTGGGATACCCGCGGAGTAACAGTCGCGTTGCTGAATTGTTATCGCTCCCAACAAACTAGGCACCTGCGCGGTCTTGTGTAGCCGGTGTGACGCGAAATACGTTGCCGGACACAACAAAACAACACCTCCCCCACCTCCGAAAGGACCCTGCACATGCGTAAGGGGATCCTCACCATCGCCGCCGTGGGCCTGCTCACGACCGGCGGCTTGACCGCTTGCAGCGACGACTCCGGCGACGGCGGCGCCGCCGCCAAGACCCCCAAGATCGGCGTGATCCTCCCGGACAGCAAGTCCTCGGCCCGCTGGGAGACCGCGGACCGTCGGTTCCTGGAGGAGGCGTTCAAGGCCGCCGGCGTCCAGTACGACATTCAGAACGCCCAGAACGACAAGACCGCCTTCCAGACCATCGCCGACCAGATGATCACCAGTGGCGTCACCGCCCTGATGATCGTCAACCTGGACTCCGGTACCGGCAAGGCAGTGCTGGACAAGGCCAAGTCGCAGGGCGTCGCCACCATCGACTACGACCGGCTCACCCTCGGCGGCTCCGCCCAGTACTACGTCAGCTTCGACAACGAGACCGTCGGCAAGCTCCAGGGCGAGGGCCTGTCGAAGTGCCTGACCGACAAGGGCGTCAAGAACCCCGTCGTGTCGTACCTGAACGGCTCCCCCACCGACAACAACGCCACCCTGTTCAAGGCCGGCTACGACTCGGTGCTCAAGCCGAAGTTCGACTCCAAGGAGTACGTCAAGGGCCCCGAGGACGCGGTGCCTGCGTGGGACAACGCGCAGGCCGCGACGATCTTCGAGCAGCAGCTCACCAAGGCCAACGGCAAGATCGACGGCGTGCTGGCCGCCAACGACGGTCTCGGCAACGCGGCCATCTCGATCCTCAAGAAGAACAAGCTCAACGGCAAGGTGCCGGTGACCGGGCAGGACGCCAGCACCGAGGGCCTGCAGAACATCCTCGTCGGTGACCAGTGCATGACCGTCTACAAGGCGGTTCGGGAAGAGGCCAAGGCCGCCTCCGACCTCGCCATCGCGCTCGCCAAGGGCGAGAAGAAGGACACCGGGCAGACGGTGAAGGACCCGGAGGGTGGCCGCGACGTCCCGTCGGTGCTGCTCACCCCGAAGGCCATCTACAAGGAGAACGTCAAGGACGTCATCGCCGACGGCTACGTGACCAAGGAAGAGGTCTGCGCCGGGGCGTACGCCAAGCTCTGCGCCGACGCCGGCATCAGCTGACCGACGCCGCAGTACCCGCCGGGACGACCATCGCCGCCCGGCACGGGAGCACCCTCCCGTGCCGGGCGGCGCCCGCCGGACGGGCCCCGACCCTCCCTTAAGAAGGAGACCCCCGTGTCCGCGACTCCCCTGCTGGAACTCCGCGGGATCGACAAGAGCTTCGGTCCCGTCCAGGTGCTCCGCGACGTCGCCCTGACCGTCCACCCGGGCGAAGTGACCGCACTGGTCGGCGACAACGGCGCCGGCAAGTCGACCCTGGTGAAGTGCATCAGCGGCATCCACCCCATCGACGCCGGAGAGTTCCTGTTCAACGGTGAACCGGTACACATCGGCAGCCCCCGCGACGCCGCCACGCTCGGCATCGAGGTCGTCTACCAGGACCTCGCGCTCTGCGACAACCTGGACATCGTGCAGAACATGTTCCTCGGCCGGGAGAAGCGCAGCGGCATCGTCCTGGACGAGCCGACCATGGAACAGCTCGCCGCCGAAACGCTGGCGGGGCTCTCCATCCGCACCGTCACGTCACTTCGCCAGCACGTCTCCAGCCTCTCCGGCGGTCAGCGCCAGACCGTGGCCATCGCCAAGGCGGTGCTCTGGAACAGCAAGCTGGTCATCCTGGACGAGCCCACCGCGGCGCTCGGCGTGGCACAGACCGCCCAGGTGCTCGAACTGGTCCGCCGCCTCGCCGACAACGGCCTGGCCGTGGTGCTCATCTCGCACAACATGAACGACGTCTTCGCCGTCTCCGACCGGATCGCCGCGCTGTACCTCGGCCAGATGGTCGCCCAGGTGAAGACCACCGACATCACCCACGCCCAGGTGGTCGAGCTGATCACCGCCGGGCGCTCGGGCGGGCTCGGCCTCGCCACCGACCCGGGCAGCAACGGCGACGGCCCGCAGCCGGCCGACTCGATCTCAGGAGGCGTCCGATGACCACCACCGCCGTGCGGAAGGACGGCCCCGCCGCCGTCACACCCCCGCCGACCGTCGGAGGCCACGCCCGCACCTACCTGAGTCGGGTACGCGGTGGCGACGTCGGCGCGCTGCCGGCCGTGCTCGGCCTGATCGTGCTCTGCACCGTCTTCGCCATCATGCGGCCGTCGTCGTTCCTGTCCGCCGGCAACTTCGCCAACCTCTTCACGCAGGGCGCGGCGGTCACGCTGATCGCGATGGGTCTGGTCTTCGTGCTGCTGCTCGGCGAGATCGACCTCTCCGCCGGCTTCGCCAGCGGCGTCTGCGCGGCGGTACTGGCCAATGTGGTCACCGTGCTCGGCTACCCCTGGTGGGTCGCCGTGCTCGCCGCGATCGCCACCGGCGTGGTCATCGGCACCACGCTCGGCATGCTGGTCGCGAAGATCGGCATTCCGTCCTTCGTGGTCACCCTCGCCGGTTTCCTCGCCTTCCAGGGCGTCGTGCTGCTGCTCGTCAAGGAGGGCACCAACATCTCCGTCCGCGACGAGGTGCTGGTCGCCATCGCCAACCGCAACCTCGCCCCCACGGTGGGCTGGGCGCTGACCGCCGTCGCGGTCGTCGGCTACGCGGCGGTGCAACTGCTGCGTCACCGCATCCGGGTGGCCCGCGGTCTGATCACCGACCCGATCGCTGTGGTGGCGCTGCGGATCGGCGGGCTCGCCGTCATCCTCGGCACCGCCGTGTACGTGCTCAACCTGGAGCGCAGCCGCAACGTCCTGATCAGCTCACTCAAGGGCGTGCCGATCGTGGTGCCGGTCATCGCGGTGCTGCTGGTCATCGGGACCTTCGTGTTGCAACGCACCAGCTACGGCCGGCACATCTACGCCGTGGGTGGCAACCGGGAAGCCGCCCGGCGGGCCGGCATCGAGGTCGACCGGATCCGGATCTCGGTCTTCATGATCTGCTCGTCGATGGCCGCCATCGGTGGCATCGTGGCGGCCAGCCGGGCCAACTCGGTCGACCCGAACACCGGGGGCAGTAACGTACTGCTCTACGCGGTCGGCGCGGCGGTGATCGGCGGCACCAGCCTCTTCGGTGGCAAGGGCCGCGTCCTCGACGCCGTACTCGGCGGCGCGGTGGTCGCGGTCATCGAAAACGGAATGGGCCTGATGGGGTACAGCGCGGGAGTCAAGTACGTGGTCACCGGCGTCGTGCTGCTGCTCGCGGCCAGCGTCGACGCGCTCTCCCGCCGCCGCGCGGCAGCCACCGGCACCCGCTGACCGCGCGGGAGGTAGCACCAGCATGCGCCCAGGACCAAGCCAGGATGACGTCCGACGGCAGAACCTCGGTGCCCTGCTGCGGCACGTGCACGTCCACGGGGCGACCACCCGCGCCGAACTGACCACCACGCTGGGCCTCAACCGCAGCACCATCGGCGCGCTCACCGCCGACCTGTCCGCAGTGGGGCTGGTCAGCGAAGGGGCACCGAAGGAAACCGGCCGGGCCGGACGACCGTCACTCGTCGTCCGGCCCGAGTCGGCCCGGGTCTACGCGTACGCGTACTCGGTGGAGGTGGACCGCCTGCGCGCGGCCCGGATCGGGCTGGGCGGCGCGGTCCTGGACCGCCGGGATCTGGACCGGCCACGCGGCCTGCTGGCCGCGGAGGCCGCGCCGCTGCTGGCCGGCGCGGTCAAGGAGATGCAGCAGACGGTTCCGGCGGACGCGATCTGCGTCGGTGCCGGCGTCGCCGTCTGCGGCATGGTCCGCCGGGACGACGGTCTGGTCCGGCTCGGCCCCACCACCGGTTGGGTGGACGAGCCGATCGGCGCGGCTCTCGCCGACGAGTTGGGCATCGCTGTGCCGATCACCGTGGGCAACGTCGCCGACGTCGCCGCGTTCGCCGAGCACGCCCGGGGTGTGGCGGCGGGTTGCGACAACGTCCTCTACCTGTACGGCGACGTCGGCGTGGGGGCCGGCATCATCGCCGGTGGACGTCGACTGACCGGCCACGGTGGATACGGCGGCGAGGTCGGCCACATGAAGGTGGTCCGCGACGGCAGGCCGTGTGAGTGCGGCTCCCGGGGCTGCTGGGAGACCGAGATCGGTGAGCACGGCCTCCTGCACGCCGCCGGACGCTCCGACGCCCGGGGCCGCGACGCACTGTTGGAGGTCTTCGACGCGGCCGACCGGGGAGACGCCCGGGCCCAGACGGCGGTCCGTCAGGCCGGCGACTGGCTCGGCTTCGGGGTGGCCAACCTGGTGAACATCTTCAACCCCGAGATGGTCATCTTCGGTGGGACCATGCGTGACCTCTACCTCGCGGCGGCGGCCCAGATCCGCAGTCGGCTCAACTCCAACGCGCTCGGCGCCTGCCTGGAACACGTCCGGCTGCGCACCCCGAAACTGGGCGCTGACGCGCCCCTGATCGGCGCCGCCGAGCTGGCCTTCGAACGGCTCCTCGCGGACCCCCTCGACGTGGGCTGATCCGCGTACGCTGTCCGGCGTGGATGTCGAGCTGCGCGCCTCCGACGACGACCGCAACCGGGTGGTCGCCGCGCTGCACCAACACACCGCGGCGGGCCGGCTGACCTTGGACGAGTTCTCCGAGCGGGCCGGTGCGGTGTGGACCGCGCGCACCCTCGGCGACCTGGCCGCGCTGACCCGCGACCTACCGGCCCTGCCGGACCCGGTCGTCGACGCCGACTCGGTCGGGCGCGGGCGTCAGGAGTTGCTGATGGTCTTCGCCGCCGCGGCGCTCACCCTGCTGCTGCTCGGCGGCCTGCTCGCCGTCACCCGCTGATCCGGGCCGCCCGACGGTGAACTGATCGCGCGATCAGTCCGTACCAGTGGGCGGACGGGCAACCGGCAGGTACGGCTGCCCGGTCCAGACGCGATCCGGTCCGGACCGAGGAGGCACCACAGACATGGCACCGCTCAGATCCGCCCATCGCCGACTGGGCAATCGGACCCACCGAGCGGCGTTGCTGCTCATCGCGATCATCGCGGGGGTCGGTGTCCTGCCCGGAGTGGCCGTCGCCGCGCCCGCCGGTGGTCAACAGCTCAACGCCGCCGACATGACACTGCTCAACGGGGTACGGCTGGCCGGACTGTGGGAGATGCCAGCCGGCCAGATGGCCGCCGAGAAGGGACAGTCGGCGAAGGTCCGGGAGATCGGCGCCGGCATCGCGAACGAGCACCAGAAGCTCGACGAACTCGTCGTGGAGGCGGCCAACAAACTCGGCGCGACCATCCCCTCCGAGCCGACGGCCGAGCAGAAGGGCTGGCTGGCGGAGATGCAGAAGGCGTCCGGCGCCCGCTTCGACCAGATCTTCGTCACCCGGCTCCGGGTCGCCCACGGCAAGATCTTCCCGGTGATCGGGGCGGTCCGGGCCAGCACTCGGGACGCCACGGTCCGCAAGCTCTGCGAGGACGCCAACGGATTCGTCCAGCACCACATGCAGATGCTGGAGAGCACCGGCCTGGTCCGCTGGCCGGAGCTGCCGCCGGCCGCGCTGCCCGCCCCGGGTGAGGACGGGCTGCTGGCCGCCGCCTCCGCAAACACCGGCCCGCAGGTCGGGGTCAGCAGCACCGTCGTCTGGCTGGTCTTCCTCGCCGCGCTGGGCACTGGCGGAATCGCCACGTACCGGATGTTGCGCCGCAACTGACGGTCAGCGGCGGCGGCGGTTGGTGGCTCGCGTCAGCGGTCTACCTGGGTGAAGTCCCAGGAGTGCGGGGCGCGGGCCACCAGCAGGGCGGGCGGGTCCGGCAGCGGGCGAGGGTTGCTGCGCCACTTGGAGATGACCACCACGCGGTGGTCGGTGGAGGAGAAGACCTCGCTGGAGACGTGGAGCGGGTCGTGCTCCACCTCGGGCAGGGCGGTGTCGCACACCCAGGTGATCAGGTCGGCGACGCCGTACGCCTCGGCGCGCGCCTCCCACATCCGCACGATCATGTCGGCCGCTCCCGTCACACGCTGACCGTGGTCAGCGGCAGCGCCGAATCGGCCGGCAGGTCCAGTCTGCTCGGCGCGACCCCGGCGGCGACCAGGTGCGAACCGAGCGCGGCCACCATCGCACCGTTGTCGGTGCACAGCTTCGGCCGGGGCACCCGGACCTGGATGCCGTACTTCTCGGCCCGCTGCTCGGCCATCGCCCGCAGCCGGGAATTCGCCGCCACTCCCCCGCCGATGACCAGGGTCTCGATGCCCTGGGCGCGGCAGGCGGCGAGCGCCTTGCTGGTGAGGACGTCGCAGACCGCCTCCTGGAAGGACGCGGCCACGTCGGCCACCGGCACCGGCTCGCCGGCGCGCTGACGGGCCTCGACCCACCGGGCCACCGCCGTCTTCAGACCGGAGAACGAGAAGTCGTACCGGTGGGCGGCGAGGTCCTTGGCGGCGGTCAGGCCCCGGGGGAAGGCGATCGAGGCGGCGTCGCCGGCCCGGGCCTCCCGGTCGATGGGGGGACCGCCCGGGAACGGCAACCCGAGCAGCCGGGCGACCTTGTCGAACGCCTCGCCGGCCGCGTCGTCGATGGTGGCGCCCAGCGGGGTGACACCCCGGGCCAGGTCGTCGACGAGCAGGAGGGACGAGTGGCCGCCGGACACCAGCAGCGCGATGGCGGGCTCGGGCAGCGGGCCGTGCTCAAGGGTGTCCACCGCGACGTGCGCGGCGAGATGGTTGACGCCGTAGACGGGTTTCTCGGCGGCGAGCGCGTACCCCTTGGCGGCGGCGACACCGACCAGCAGCGCGCCGGCCAGTCCCGGCCCGGAGGTGACAGCGATCGCGTCGATGTCGGCAAGCGTCACGCCGGCCTCGCTCAGCGCCCGGTCCATGGTCGGCACGATGGCCTCCAGGTGTGCCCGGCTGGCCACCTCCGGCACCACACCGCCGAACCGGGCGTGTTCCTCGACGCTGGAGGCGAGCGCGTCGGCCAGCAGGGTGTGTCCCCGCACGATGCCGACGCCGGTCTCGTCGCAGGAGGTCTCGATACCCAGGATCAGTGGTTCGTCAGCCATGGTCGCGTGGTCCGTCCCCGGTCAGCTCGGCGTCGCGCCGCATGACCAGCGCGTCGGTGTTGCTTGGTTGGTAGTAGCCGCGGCGCACCCCGATCGGCTCGAACCCGTAGGTCGCGTAGAGCCGCTGTGCCGCGGCGTTGTCCACGGCGACCTCCAACAGGGCGCTGCGGGCGTCGCGCCGGGCCGCCTCGGCGAGCAACTCCTCCAGCAGGGCGCGGCCCACACCGCGCCGCTGGGCGTCCCGGCGGACGGCGATGTTCTGCACCCAGACCTCGTCCGGGGGCACGCCGGCGAGCCCGGCGTAGCCGAGCACCGAACCGTCCGGGTCGACGGCGACCCGGTAGTGGTGGCCGTTGGCGAGTTCGCTCCAGAACATGGCGGGCGACCACTGCTCGGCGCCGAAGAGGTCCGCCTCGATCGGCAGCACGTCGTCGATGTGCCACCAGCGGAACGGTTCGAGCCGTACCGCCGTCATGGCAGGACCGGTTTGCGGCCGGTCGCCGCCACCGCGTCGGGGCGGCGCAGGTAGAGCGGAGTGAGCCGCTCGCTGGGCGCGCCCGCCCGGATCCGCTCGGCGGCGAGCAGCGCCAGCACTGTCGCATCCGGGTAGCGCGGCTCGACCCGGACGGGCAGGTCCAGGACCTCGGCGTACCGGTGCGCCCCGTCACCGACAGCGATCGTCGCGCCCAGTTCGCGGGCGCGCGCGGCGGCGACCGCCGGTGCGGACACCTCAGGCCCGACGATCCGCTGACCGGCGCCGTCGTAGACGGCCCAGTAGAGCTCCTTGCGCCGCGCATCGCTGCCCGCCAGGACGGGCGCGCCGGACGCCGCCGGGTAGCCGATGGCGTCCAACGAACAGACACCGTACGTGGGGATGCCGAGCACCTGACCCATGGTCGCGGCGGTGACCAGCCCGACCCGCAGCCCGGTGAACGGTCCCGGGCCGAGCCCGGCGACGATGGCGGTCAGGTCACGCGGACGCGCGTCGGCGTCGGCGAGGACCGCGTCCACCTGGGGCGCGAGCAGCTCACCGTGCGCGCGGGCATCGACGGTGCACCGCTGCGCCCGCGACGCCACGCCGTCTGCCGAGACCTCCACCAGCGCCGCGGTGACCGCGGGCGTCGAGCTGTCCACCACGAGTACGAGCACGGTAAGCCAGCCTAGCCGCCCCGCCCCGCGCCCCGGTCACGCCCCGCCCCGCCACCGCCTTAGGCCCTCGCCCCGCCCTCGCCTCACCGCCCGCCTTCGGCCCACGCCCCGGCCCGCTCGCCCCGCTCGCGCAGCCCGCCGCCGTAGCCCGTCCTGCGGTCGGGCCCACCGCGGAGTGACTTACGGACGAGCGCTGGAGACACATCCGCTATTGAGCGTGATGTCTGTGAGTCATCGTGAT
>NZ_JAGPXZ010000670.1:0-3436 GCF_018070305.1 Micromonospora sp. M51
CGACCGGGGTGCCGACCTCACTGACCATGACCACCCCGTCGAGCGGTTCCAACTCGGGGACGTCCAACGCGCCGAGCGAGCCGTCACCGCTCTGCAGCAGTTCCAGCACCGCCTCGCCGACGCCCTCCACCGGAGCCGGCTCGTCGTCCTCCGGGGTGCCCTCGCGACGGGCCGCCTCGGCCGCCCGCAGCAGCGCGGAGACGCTCGGCACCCGGTAGTCGCGACGCTGACGAACCGAGATCACCCGGGGGTGCGGGTCGCTGGCCTCGGCGCCCTCGCCGCCGCCGAAACGCTCGTCGGCCTCGTCCGGGTCGATCGAGTCGACATCCCACGGCGTCACCTCGCCGAAGGCGTCGAGCAGCCGCTCGTCGTACGCGAAGGAGGCGTTGTTCAACGCCACGTACGCCTGCCAGACGTCGTCGTCGTCGACGCGGCCCTGCGCGGCGCGTACGGCGGCCAGGTGGTGGCGGGCCGCTTCGATCACCCGCTCGAGAGCGGCGTCCAGCTCACCATGCTGGTCGGTCATGTGGGGCAGTCCCTTCACGATGGGGAGATTGCGCGCCGGCGGACAGGGCCGGACACGACTAGCAGGTGCGGAGGAACCGGTCGAGAACCCGCACGCCGAACTGTAGTCCGTCCACCGGAACGCGCTCGTCGATGCCGTGGAACAACGCCGAGAAGTTCAGGTCGGCGGGCAGCCGGAGCGGGGCGAACCCGAAGCAGCGGATGCCGAGCTGCGAGAACGCCTTGGCGTCGGTGCCCCCGGAGAGCATGTACGGAACCGGCCGCGCCCCCGGGTCCTCCGCCCGCAGGGCCGCAGACATGGCCTCGACCAGGTCACCGTCGAAGGTGGTCTCCAGCGCCGGTTGCCGCTGGACGTACTCGATCGCGATGTCCGGGCCGACCAGCTCGCGCAGCTGCCGCTCCAGCAGCTCGGACTGGCCGGGAAGGCTGCGGCAGTCGATGGTGGCGGTGGCCCGGCCGGGGATGACGTTGTCCTTGTAGCCGGCGCTCAACCGGGTCGGGTTGGCGGTGTTGCGGATGGTCGCGCCGATGATGTTGGCGATCGGGCCGAGCTTGGCGATGGCCGTCTCCGGGTCGTCCGGGTCCAACTCGATGCCGAGCAGGTCGGAGACCTCGGTCAGGAAGGCCCGTACGGTGTCGGTGACCACCACCGGGAAGCGGTGCCGGCCGATCCGGGCGACCGCCTCGGCGAGCGCGGTGACGGCGTTGTCGTCGTGCACCATCGAGCCGTGCCCGGGGCGACCCTTGGCGTGCAGCCGCAGCCAGTCGATGCCCTTCTCGGCGGTCTCGATGAGATAGAGCCGCTGGTTGTCGTTGACCGAGTAGGAGAAGCCCCCGACCTCACCGATCGCCTCGGTGCAGCCGTCGAAGAGGTCGCGGTGGTTCTCCACCAGGAAGCGCGCGCCGTAGTCGCTGCCGGCCTCCTCGTCGGCGGTGTACGCGAGCACGATGTCGCGCGGGGGCCGTACGCCGGTGCGCTGCCAGTGGCGGACCACGGCGAGCACCATCGCGTCGAAGTCCTTCATGTCGATCGCGCCCCGGCCCCACAGGTAGCCGTCGCGCAGCTCGCCGGAGAACGGGCCCACCGACCACTCGTCGGCGTCGGCGGGCACCACGTCCAGGTGGCCGTGCACCAGCAGCGCGCCCCGGCTCGGGTCGGTGCCCGGGATGCGGGCCACCACGTTCGCCCGGCCCGGCGCGGACTCGTGCAGGACGGACTCCACGCCCACCTCGGCGAGCTTCTCCGCCACGTACTCGGCCGCGCGGCGCTCGCCGACGCTGGTGTCGTTGTCACCGGTGTTGGTGGTGTCGATGCGCAGCAGGTCGCGGCAGAGGTCCACGACCTCTGCGGTGGGGTCGGGTCGGGCGGAGGCGGCGTCGCTCGTCATCGCCTCTTCATACCAGCCCGAGCCGGTGGACAGGCCGGCGCGGGTGGACGCATCGACGGGTCGGTTTCGCCGTGGCCGCGTTCGGGTACCGCCGCCGACGACCGTACGTCCCTGCCGGAGCTTCCGCCCGCCAGTCGAGGAGGGCACCATGTCCGCTGTTCCCCTGCCGCCGCTGCCGCCCACGCCCGCGCCCGCGGAGGGTTACCGGCCCGCCGGTAGCAGCATCGCCGACATCGTGGACCGGGAGCACCGGCAACTGCTGGCGCTGCTGGATCAGCTGGCCGGCCCGGACAGCACGCCGCAGGAGGGGCTGGCGGTGCTCACCGCCGCACTGTCGCGGCACCTGTCCGCCGAGGAGCAGTACCTGTTGCCGGCGGTCCGGGCGGCGCTGCCGACGGCCACCGAGCGGGTGGACGCGGAGATCAACGCCGATGCGGCGCTGCTCGGCGCCCTGAAGGGGCTCACCGACGAGTCGCTGACGGAGGTCGCCGAACGGGTTCGCCGGCACGTCGACGGGGTGGGCGGGTTGATCACCGAGCTGCGCGCGGTGGCCACCGAGGAGGAGCTGATCCGGCTCGGCAACCGGCTGGAGATCGCCGAGGAGGCCGCGCCGACCCGACCGCACCCGGGCACGCCGGCCACCCCACCGTGGAACCGGATCGTGGAGCCGGCGGTCGGGGTGGTGGACAAGGTCCTCGACGCGGTGACCGGACGCCCGACGTACCTGGCGGACCTGCCGGAGGCACCGCGCGAGCAGTGATCGGCGACCGCCGGCACTGCATTCATTATCACCGATCCGCTCGGGCTATTCCGCCAGCAGACCCCGTAGTCCTACCGTCACCCTATGAACCTGGAGCTGCGTCACCTGCGGGTGGTCTGCGCGATCGCGGAGACGGGAAGTGTGACGAAGGCGGCGTCGGCGCTCGGCCTGGCCCAGCCAGCGCTCACCGCCCAGCTTCAACGCATCGAGCGGACGCTGGGCGGCCCGCTGTTCGACCGGGACCGGCGTGGGGCCCGGCCCACCGCGCTCGGTGAGTTGGTGCTGGCCCGCGCCCGGGTGCTGCTGCCGGCGATGAAGGGGTTGCAGGACGAGGCCGCCCGGCTGGCCGGGGCGGGCGACGCGCCGCCGTGCTACCGCTTCGGCGGGGTGAACAGCCCGATCCTGGGCCGGCTGGTGCACCGGTTGGCCGCCGAGCAGCCGCCGGCCCAGATCACCACGTACGCGTCCTGGTCGGTCGACGAGTTGGCGCAGCTGGTGGCCGGCGGTCGACTGGACTTCGCGCTGGCCGGCGTGTGTGGCGACGCCAGCCCGTCGGCCGGGTTCGGGTTGAGCTGGCAGGAGGTGGCCGTCGACCCGGTGCTGGTGCTGCTGCCGGAGACCCATCCCCTCGCGGCGCAGGACGAGGTACGCCTGGCGGACCTGCGCCACGAGCAGTGGGTCGCCGCGCCGGGCGACGGCTGCTTCGCCGACTGCTTCGCCGCCGCCTGCGCCCGCGCCGGCTTCACCCCCCGCAAGGTGTACG
>NZ_JAGPXZ010000671.1:0-3415 GCF_018070305.1 Micromonospora sp. M51
GTTCGATGTCCGTGCTCCGCGCTCGTGCCATTGCCGTCCCTCCGACGTGTCCGCCCTACACGGTAGTCACCCGAACCGACCCGTGCCCCGGCGGTCGCCACGCCGGGTCGGTCGCCGACGGTGGCGACCGACCCGGGATGGCGTCAGCCGCCGTTGCTGGGGCGTCGGGCGGTGATCCGGAACGTGGTCCCCACGCCGGCGATCCGGTCCACCGCGGCCAGGAACTTGGGGCCCATGGCGGCCCGGGCCTGCACCGCCGGGTGGGTCGCGCCGAAGTCCTCCGGGTTGGCCTGCCCGTCGGCGAAGAGCGCGTAGGTGAGCACCGCCGCACCGGAACGGTCGAAGATCACCCCGGCCTCGTGCCGGGCGTCGGCGAACCAGCCGGCCTTGGTGGCGACCCGGGCCCGCTCGTCGGAGGACATCGTGCGCCGGATGCCGTCGGTGAACGCCACCGGGGAGCGCAGCAGGCCCAACAGGTACGTCGTCGAGGCGGGGGAGAGCAGCGTGCCGGCGACCAGGGCGCGCAGCAGGTCGTGCGTCTCGCGCGGGGTGCTGGTGCCGAGGAAGAACCGGTTCGGGTTGGCCACCGGCTCGACCTGGGTGTTCGGGAAGCCCTTGGCGACCAGGATGGAGTTGATCTCGGCGGCCGGGGCGACCAGGCCGCACAGCCGCACCGCCGTGTCGTCCGAGACGGTCAGCAGGTTGGCCAGCACGTGCCCGATGGTCACCCGGCTCGGGTACGCGCCGTCGAGGCTGAAGATGCCGTCACCGCCCGGTACGACGATCGCCGCGCTCACCTCGACCTGCTGGTCCAGGGTGAGCAGCCCTCGGTCGACCTTGTCGAGCACCGCCGTGGCGACCGCGATCTTGTTGACGCTGTACGCCTCGATCCGCCGGTCCGGGTCGGCCTGCACCGCGACCACCGGCGCACCGGCCGGGTCGGCGACGCTGACGTACGCCTGCCAGTTGCCACCGGCCTCGGTGCTGTGCTTGGTGAAGACGGCGGCGACCCGTCGGGCGGCCCGAGCGGGGGTGGTCGGCGACGTCTCGGTGGCCTCGGCGGCGCTCGCCGGGGCGGCGGCGCCCAGCACCGTGCCGGCGGTGGCCACGGTGCCCAAACCGAGTGCCGTTCTGCGGTTCAGTCGCATGATGAATCGTCTCCCCGATCGTGGTGCGCCAGAGCGCTTGCTGGCCCACCACCCTATGCGAGTTGATCGATACACGACGCCCCCGGATCGTCCTGAGTGGCTCAGCCGAGCCGCCGGCGCAGCGCGGCGCCTACCGCGCCAACCGGTCCGAACACGAGTTGTCGCAGGTCGGGAAGGTGACCACCGTGCACCGCCTCGCCGGCCGGGTTCGGCGCGAAGACCGAGCCGTCGTGCGCGGCGACCGGGCGTCCGCTGAGCCCCGCCGCCCGCATCAGCGGTCCGACCAACACGTCATAAACCCCCGGCAGTACGGTGAAACCGGCGCGCAGCACCACGTTGAGCCGGCCCACCGACACCTCCCGGCGGGGCCGGTCCACACAGTCCACGATGGCCCGCGCCACCCGCTGCGGCCGGGCGATCGGCGCGGGCGGCCGCCCGATCCGGCCCAGGTAGTTGGCCGCCTGCTGGTACACGGGAGTGTCCACGCTGCCCGGGTTGACCAGGCACAGCCGGATCGCCGGGCGGTCGCGCAACTCCTGCTGCACCGCCCGGACGAAACCCTGCAACCCCCACTTGCTCGTCACGTACGCGCTCATGTACGGCGCGGTGATGTGCCCGAGAACCGACCCGGTGAGGATCACCGTGCCGGCCCCGGCGACCCGGAAGTGCCGCAACGCCACCCGCACCGAGGCCGCCGCGCCGAGCAGGTCGGTCCGCACCACCTGGTCGAAGACCTGTTCCGGCAGCTCGTCGAAGCGCCCGTAGGCCATCACCGCCGCCGTGTGCACCCACACGTCGATGCGGCCGAAACGCTCGACCGCCGCGCCCGCGAGCGTGCCCAGCGCGTCCGGCTCGGTCACGTCGGTCGGCACGGTCAGCACCTCAGCCTCGGCGCACTCGGCGCGTACCTCGGCCAGGGTCGTGGCGGCGCGGGCAGCGAGGACCAGGCGGTCGCCGCGCTCGGCGAACGCCCGCGCCGTCGCCCGGCCGATCCCGCTGCTCGCGCCAACGATCACGACCACCCGGCTCACGGCGCACCCCTCGCCCTCATGGTGCGAGCACGACCTTGATGCAGCCGTCCTCCTTCTTCTGGAACATCTCGTACGCCTGCGGCGCCCGGGCCAGCGGCACCCGGTGGGTACGCAGGTCCTCCACGCCCAGCGGGTCGTCGTCGCCGGCGAGCAGCGGCAGGATCTCGTCGGTCCACCGGCGCACGTGACACTGCCCCATCCGCAGCTGGACACCCCGGTCGAACATCTCCATCAACGGCATCGGGTCCGCCTCACCGCCGTACACCCCGGAGATCGACACCGTCCCGCCGCGGCGTACCGCCTTGAGCGCGGCGTGCAGGACGGAGAGTCGGTCCACCCCCGCCCGGTCGGTCATCGTCTGGGCCACCTTGTCCGGCAGCAGCCCGGCGGCCGTCTGGGCCAGCTTGCCCATTGGCGAACCGTGCGCCTCCATACCCACCGCGTCGATCACCGCATCCGGGCCGCGGCCGTCGACCAGGTCGATCAGCGCGCCCGGCACGTCGGACAGCTCGCTGACGTCGAGCACCTCGATGCCGTGCCGGCGGGCCAGCTCCAGCCGCTCGGGCACCAGGTCCAGCCCGATCACCCGGCCCGCGCCGAGGTGGCGGCCGATCCGTGCGCAGAACTGCCCGACCGGACCCAACCCGAAGACGGCCAGGGTGCCACCCGGCGGGGTGTCCGCGTACTTCACCGCCTGCCAGGCGGTCGGCAGGATGTCGGACAGGTAGAGGTACCGCTCGTCGGCGCCGGTCTGCGGGATCTTGATCGGCCCGAAGTGGGCCTGCGGGACGCGCAGGTACTCGGCCTGCCCGCCCGGCACCGAACCGTAGAGCGAGGTGTAGCCGAACAGGGCCGCGCCCTTGCCCTCGCTGGTGACCTGGGTGGTCTCGCACTGGGCGTAGAGCTGGCGCGAACACATCCAGCAACTGCCGCAGGCGATGTTGAACGGCACCACCACCCGGTCGCCGGGCTTGAGCCCGGTCACCTCCGGCCCGACCTCCTCGACGATGCCCATCGGCTCGTGGCCCAGGATGTCACCGGGCTTCAGGTACGGCCCGAGCACCTCGTACAGGTGCAGGTCCGAGCCGCAGATAGCGGTCGAGGTGATCTTCACGATCGCGTCGGTCGGCTCCTCGATCCGAGGGTCCGGGACCTCCTCGACCCGTACGTCCCGCTTGCCCTGCCAGGTGAGTGCCTTCATGTCCCTCGTCCCCTCTCCACGCTGCCTGAGAGGAC
>NZ_JAGPXZ010000672.1:0-3414 GCF_018070305.1 Micromonospora sp. M51
GTTCCACCGCGCCAGCTTCGGCGGACGGGACGGCCCGCCCCGTTCACAGATGTACGCCATCCTCGTCGGCGGCGAGGTGATGGGCATGGTGCGGATGACGCGCTGTGACGAGCCCGGCACTGTGGAGACCGGGATGTGGCTCGGCCGCTCGGCACGAGGGCAGGGGATCGGTGCGGCAGCCCTGCGGGAGTTGCTGAACGCCGCCGCTCGGGCCGGCATGCGGGTGGTGGTCGCTGAGACCACCCCGGACAACATCGGTGCGGTCGCCGTCCTGGAGAAGTGCGGCGCGAAACTGCACGAGGACGACGGCAAGATCCGCGCCCAGATCTGCCTCGACTCGACGCCGCCCACCTTCTGAGCAGCCGATGGGCCGGCGGTGACCGCAGGGCCGCCGCCGGCCGCCCCGGCTCAGGCCGGCAGCCGGACGATGTCGTAGTCGGTGCTCGGCGTCGACTCCACGTCGAAGCGGCCGTTCACCACGTACAACGCCGAGCCGAGCAGGTCGCCGGTGGCCGGGGACCGCAGCTGCGGGCCGGTAATCTCCCGCTGCACCACCCCGGAGGTGTACCCGGCGTTCAGCCGGACCACCGCGACGACGTTGGACAGGTTGCGGATCACGTGCAGGGTGCGTCCGCGCAGCACCAGCCCGTCGGCCCGGTCCACCGAGTAGCCGCCCAGGTCGAACAGGGCGCTGCCGCCGGTACGCGGGTCGACGCGGACCAGCTGCCCGGTCAGCATCTGCGCGACCAGCAGGTCCCCGTTCGGCAGTGCCACGATCCCGTTGTTGAACGCGTCCGGCGTCGCGCCCGGACCGGTGAGTGGCAGCACCCGGAACGCGTCCGGGGCCGGCAGTCGACCACCGGGGCCCAGCGGCACCACGTACAGCACCGGGCGGACGGAGTCGGTGAAGTAGATCGCCCGCTCGGTGATCACCATGTCGTTGACCAGGGTGTTGGCGTCGGTGGTGAACTGGTAGTGGGCCAGCCGGGCGCCGCTGCCCGGGTCGTACACGCTGGCCCCACCGCCGAAGAAGTCGGCGCTCCAGAGCCGCCCCTTCGCGTCGAGCTTGATGCCCGCCTTGGCGGTGCCCGGGGTGCCGGGGATCAGCACCGAGCCGCGTCCGGTGCGTAAGTCACCCCGCCAGACGGCACCATCCAGGACGGAACCCACGTAGACGGTGGTGCCCCGGCCGATCGTCAACCCTTCCGGGGTGAACCCGTCCGGCAGCGCGATCCGGGCCGGGAACGGCTTCGCCGGATGAGCCGTCGCCGGTGCGCCGACCGAGACCAGCGTCGCCGCCGCCACGAGGGGGACGAGGAGAAGAGAGAGCCGCTTGCGCACCGAACACCACCTGACGTCGCAGTGGATGACTCCACTGAGGAATGTGACGTACTAGGAACGTTCGGGGCGCGACAAAAGGTTGTGCTGGTCTGCTCACTCCCGGTTGGCGGCGTACGCGGCCAGCCAGGCCACCTGGGCCGGGTCCAGCGACGGGCGTACCCGGGACCGGGCCGCCGACACGTGCTCGGCCGTGACGGTGGCAGCGGCGAGCGACTCGCGCATCGCGGCCAACGCCGCCTCGCGGACCAGCGCCGCGCCGTCCGCTGCCGAGACACCGGTCAGCTCGTCGCCGAGGGCGGCCAGGTCGACGTCCGGTGCCAGCGGCACCTGCCGGGACGCGGCCCGCAGGATCTCCGCCCGGGCCGGCCCGTCGGGCGGTGGCACGTAGACCAACCGTTCCAACCGGCCCGGCCGCAGCAGCGCCGGGTCGACCAGGTCCGGCCGGTTCGTCGCGCCGACCACCACCACGTTGCGCAGCGTCTCGATCCCGTCCAACTCGGTGAGCAGGGCGGCGACCACCCGGTCGGTGGTGCCGCCGTCGGTGGCCTGACCGCGTACCGGGGCCAGCGCGTCCACCTCGTCCAGGAAGATCAGGGTGGGAGCTGCCTCCCGGGCCCGACGGAACAGCTCCCGGACCGCGCGTTCGCTCTCGCCGACCCACTTGGAGAGCAGTTCGGCGCCCTTGACCGACAGCACGTTGGCCCGCCTCGACCCGGCCAGCGCGGTGACCAGGTAGGTCTTGCCGCAGCCCGGCGGCCCGTAGAGCAGCACACCGCGCGGCGGCTGCACGCCGAGCCGGGCGAAGGTGTCCGGGTAGGTGAGCGGCCAGAGCACCGATTCGGTCAGGGTCTGCTTGACCTCCTCCAGCCCACCCACGTCGTCCAGGGTCACCGACGCCAGGTCCAGGGTGGACGACGCCATCGTGGTCGGCCGCACCACCTCCCGGGCGGCGGTGAAGTCCGCCATCGACACCGTCGGCGTCTCGGCGGACTTCTGCCGCAGCGCCGCGCGTACCCCGGCCTCCCGGACCAGCGCGGCCAGGTCCGCCGCGACGAACCCGGGGGTACGCGCGGCCACGTCGTCCAGCCGGACGTCGTCGGCCAACGGCACCTGCCGGGTCAGCACGGTGAGCTGTTCGCGGCGCAGCGCCTGATCCGGAAGCGGGACGCTGATCCGCAGTGACAGCAGGTCGGGCGCGCGCAGTACCGGGTCGACCGCCTCCGGCCGGCTGCTGGTGCAGACCACTGCGACGCCCGCGCGGACACTCTCGGCGAGCACCTGACGGAACACCGTCGCCACCGGGCCGGGATCGTCAACGGGTGCGAGCGCCTCGACGTCGGTGACCAGCAGCACCGCCGGGCCGCCGGCTCGGGCCGCCGTCGCCGCGTCCCGCAACCGCTCGGCGGCGGCCTGACTGGCCAGCGCCGCCACCTCCGGGGCCCAGAGCGGGTGCACGCGGGCACCGACCCGGGCGGCCACGGCGCGGACCAGCGCCGCCTTCCCGGAACCCGCCGGACCGACCAGCAGCACCCCCAGCGAGACGGTGGTGCCGAGGCGGCCCAACACCTCCCGGTGGTGGAAGCCGAGGTCCAGCAGCTCGGTCAGCTCCTCGGCCTGGGCCCGCAGCCCGGGCAACTCGTCCACGTCCGGTGCGTCGTCCGGCGCAACGGCGTCGGCGCTCGCACCCGGCCGGGCCGGCGCCGCGCCGCCCGGAGCAGGCCCGCCGTGGGTGCTCGCGCCGTGCTGCCAACCGACGGACGTGCCCATGGTGACCAGCGCGCCGGCCGCCGGCTCGACAGCGACCACGGTGAGCAGGGTGCTGGTCCAGGCGAAGCCCACGGTGTTGGCGAGGCTGTGCCGCGCCGCCTCGACCAGGCTGCGGACCGAGGCGTCCGGCAGCACGTCCTGCGGCAGCAGCGACACGTCGTCCCCGACGGTGAGCACCTTGCCCAGCAGCGCGAGCCGGAGCATCTCCGGGCTGACCGCCGCGACCACCCCCGCCGGCCCGGCCAGGACGACCCGGCTCGCCGGGACCAACGGCACCGGGCTCACCCGCACCTGACCGCCGTCGCG
>NZ_JAGPXZ010000673.1:0-3405 GCF_018070305.1 Micromonospora sp. M51
TGGCGAGTCAGCGGGCGGCTGTGGCAGCCGACCTCGGCGCGCTGGCCGGGGCCGCCCGGGCGCTCGACGGCGACGCGGTGGCCTGCGCGTCCGCGTCCGACCTCGCCGGTCGCAACGACGGCCGCCTGGTCAGCTGTCACCTCGACGGGCTGGACGTGCTGGTGACAGTCGAGGTGGCGTTCACGCCGCTACCCGGCCTGACCCGGGTGGCTGCGGCGAGCGCCCGTGCCGGCCCGGTGCGGGGCTGACCCTCGCGGTGGCGTCTCTACTAACCACCGCGGCCAGCGCAGGGCGCGTTCTGTGGAGGGCGGGCGCGGCCTGTGGAGGGAGGGGTTTGGCCCGCATCGCGGCGTCAAAGGGCCGCCGCCGGTGCACTACGTCGGCAAGACCGCCACGTTCCGAGCGGAAGTCCGGGCTGACGCGTGGTCGAAGGAACCAAGGGTCCTCGTCGGATTGGTGGGTGCTTTGGAGCTGAATCGCATACGACATCAAGGGCGATGCGTTTACGGCATCAGCTCCAAAGGGGCGACCAGACCAGTCAGGGGTCGAGTCACCAGCGGCGGGCCGTCTGGGGCAGCGCGGTGCGATGGCCTGCCGGCCGGCGGCAGTGCGGTTCAACGCTCTGCCGGCTGGGGGCAGTGTGGTCCGATGGCCGGCCGGGGCAGTGTGGTCCGATGGCCGGCCGGGGCAGTGCGGTCCGATGGCCGGCCGGGGCAGTGCGGTCCGATGGCCGGCCGTCCCGGGAGTGCGGGCCGGCCGGGACTGGTCGAGGTCCAGGTCCCGGCCGGCAGCCGAGGATGGGTGGCCACGACGGCGACCGCTGAGGGTCATCGCACCGCCCTCGTCCGGGCCGGGTGCGTCAGCGGGACTGGAGCGCGTCGAGAGCGACGGCCATCGCGATGACCAGGCGACGGTCGATCTGCGGGTGCTGCACCTCGACGACGTACTTGTCGCGCAGGCCCCACTTCTTGATCACGGAGAAGACCGGCTGGCCGCCCGCGGTGAAGTCGAAGTGGTACGGCAGCCAGGACAGCGAGTCGACGAATCGACGCAGCAGCGCCACCGGCATGCTCCGCTCCTGGCCGGTCACCTGCGGCAGGCCGGCCTGCTCGACGTGCCAGGTGGAGCGCAGCAGCGACTGGGCGAAGTCCTTACGGAACAGGCCGATCGGGTTGCCGGCCGCGTCGGTGACGTCGTACGTGGCGCCGAGGTCGATGCGCTGGCGGGCCTTGAAACCGAGCAGTGGCTGCTGCTTGGAGTCATCCGTGTAGATGGTCACCTGCTCCTTGAAGGCGAGCCGCTTCTGCTGCGCGAACGCCAACAGCTCACCCTCGCTGCCGTCCGGGGAGACCGCCCGGACCTCGTACTGGTTGACCATCATGCGCAGGCGCTGGCGAATGTGGAACTGGTGCAGGCCCTGCAAATTGTCGAGCTGCATGTGAACTCCTCTGGGGTTGGTGCGCCGGAGTCTCGCACAGCCCGACAACCGTCGTGCCCCCTGCGGTCCATGATCAGTTGCTGCTGGGTAGTCGTCGGGCCCGTCGGACGACTACCCAGCCCGGAGTGATCACTGGTGCCCTTGCAGGATCACCCCGGCAGACCTCAGCGACTGTCGACGGAGGTCGCGGCCCGCAGCGCCCAGGTGTTGAGCACCTGGTGGATGCCGCGGAGCCGCTCGTTGATCTGTTCCAGCCGTTCCGCCTGGGCCAGGGCGGCCAGTGCCGACCCCAGCGCGATCTGCTGGTCGAGGGTGAGATTGTCCTGGTCGATGGTGTAGAGCAGGTCGACGGTCTCGGCGATGGTGTCGGCCACAGCTTCTCCTCGGGCACGGGGGGCGATCAGCAACAAAGGCATCGATGGAAGCGCTCCCACATCATTGTGCCCCGTGCCATGCCGGTTCATGCAAGCTGCTCAGCGCGGCAGGTTGGCCAGCACCACTTCGAGCACCCGGATCGCGTCCGGTTTGGAGAGGGGGTTGTTGCCATTGCCGCATTTCGGTGACTGCACGCAGGATGGGCATCCGGTCTCGCAGCCGCACTCAGCGATCGCGTCCCGGGTGGCCCGCAGCCACGCCGCCGCCGTCCCGTACGCCCGCTCGGCGAACCCGGCGCCACCCGGGTGCCCGTCGTAGACGAAGACGGTCGGCGCTTCGGTGTCCGGGTGCAGTGCGGTGGAGAGCCCGCCGATGTCCCAGCGATCGCACGTGGCCATCAGCGGCAGCAGGCCGATCGCGGCGTGTTCGGCGGCGTGCAACGCACCCGGCACCTCGGCCGGCTGGACCCCGGCGAGGGTCAACGACTGCGGCGACAGGGTGAACCAAACCGCCACGGTGCGCAGCTCCCGGGTCGGCAGGTCGAGCGGCCGGGTATCGATCACCTCGCCGGTGGCGATGCGCCGCCGCTGGTACGACACGACCTGGCTGGTCACATCCACCTCGCCGAGGAACATGCCGACCGGCCCGGCGTCCACGTAGGAACGCACCGACACCACCGACAGGTCGGTGACGTCGCGGGCGTGGGTGGACCAGTCCGGCTCCTCGGCGTGCACCAGCGCGCACCCGTCGACGAGGTCGAGCTGGTCGACCACGTACGAGACGCCCTGGTGCAGGTAGACCGCGCCGGGGTGCAGCAGGAAGTGCGAGGAGCCGCCGTCGACGGTGCCGAGCAGCCGGCCGGTCGACGACTCCACCACGGCGACCGGGGCGCCGCCCTCGCCGCGCAGGTCCACCTCGGGTCGCTCCCGGTGCCGCCAGTACCAACCGGTGGGCCGTTGCCGCAGTGCCCCCGCCGCGACCAGCTCGTCGACCGCCTCCTTCGCCCCGTCGCCGAAGAGCGCCAGGTCGGTCGGGGTGAGCGGTGCCTCCGCCGCCGCGCAGGCGAGCTGCGGGGCCAGCACGTACGGGTTGGCCGGGTCGAGCACCGTCGCCTCCACCGGTGCCCCGAAGATCGCCTCCGGGTGGTGCACCAGGTAGGTGTCCAGCGGGTCGTCCCGCGCCACCAGCACCGCCAGGGCCTCCTGCCCGGAACGCCCGGCCCGGCCCGCCTGCTGCCACAGTGACGCCCGGGTGCCCGGGTAGCCGCAGATCAGCACCGCGTCGAGCCCGACCAGGTCCACGCCCAGCTCCAGCGCGTTGGTCGAGGCCAGGCCGAGCAGGTCGCCGTGCAGCAGCGCGCGTTCCAGCTCGCGCCGCTCCTCCCGCAGGTAGCCGCCCCGGTAGGCGGCCACCCGGTCGCCGAGCCCCGGCACCGCGTCGTCCAGCGCCCGACGCGCGTTGGCGGCCACCACCTCGGCGCCCTTGCGGGATCGGACGAACGCGAGGGTGCGTACCCCTTCGGCGACGGTGTCGGCGAGCAGGTCCGCGGTCTCGCGCAGCGCCGACCGGCGGCCCTGCCGGAGGTCGTCGTG
>NZ_JAGPXZ010000674.1:0-3402 GCF_018070305.1 Micromonospora sp. M51
CTCCCAGGGCTGCTCCTCGCGGCGCACCATCAGCTCACCGGTGCGGGCGGTGGACTTCCAGTGCACCCGGCGCAGGTCGTCGCCGCGCCGGTACTCCCGGGTCGCCGCGTCGTCCTCGCCGTGCACCGCCACCGAGCGGGCCCGGCTGTCGCCGCTGCCCGCGTACTCCCCGGGGAGCCGGACCGACGGCAGCGGGGTGACCTGCGGGATGACCGTCAGGTGGTCGGTGCTGGGGACCGAGCGGGTGAGCTCGCAGAGGCCGAACGGATCGGTCATCCGGACGACCAGCGGGCCCACGTCGTAGCGGCCCCGCACGTCGGCCCGCACCGTGTACGCCACGGAGCTGGCCTGGTGCGCGCCGAGCCGCTCCAACACGACCCGGGGCCGGCTGCCCAGCGCGTAGGGCAGCCGGTCCTCCAGGAGCAGGGTGCCGGTCGGCAGCCGGGACAGGTTCTGCAGGCGCAGCACCACCCGGGAGTTGGCCCCGACCGGAACCCGGTGCGGGTCCAGCGAACGGTTGCAGGCCAGCTTGTAGCGGCTGCGCCCGACGTAGGCGGCGGCCAGCAACGGCAGGATGGCCAACAGCACGGCCACCCGCAGCAGGTCCTTCTCGCCGAGGATGCCGGCCGAGATCGCCGCCGCGACCGCGGCGGCGAGGAAGGACCGCCCGCGGGTGGTCAGCCCGCGTAGCCCGGCACGCACGTCATGGCCTCCGCGGCTCGTAGGGCGCGCGGCCGTTTCCGGTGGCGGGCCGGGTGTCGTACGGGTTGCGCTGCCGGTCGTGGGGGAGCGGCAGGCGGTGCACCAGCTCGGAGACGATGGCGTCGGTGGTGCGTCGGGCGAGCTGCGCGTCGGCGGTCGGGATGATCCGGTGGGCGAGCACCGGCACCGCCAGGGCCTGCAGGTCGTCGGGGAGGACGTAGTCGCGGCCCTCCAGGGCGGCGACCGCGCGGGCGGTGCGCAGCAACTGCAGGGTCGCCCGGGGGGACGCGCCGAGCCGCAGGTCGGGGGCCTCGCGGGTGGCGGTGACCAGGTCGATCGCGTACTGCTTGACCGCGTCCGCGACGTGCACCTGCCGGACGGTGGCGATGAGCTGCCGGACGATGGCCGCGTCGGAGACCGCGCGCAGCTCGTGCAGCGGGTCGGTGGCGCCGTGACCGTCGAGCATGGCCAGCTCGGCGTTGGAGTCCGGGTAACCCATCGCGATGCGGGCGGTGAACCGGTCGCGCTGCGCCTCCGGCAGCGGGTAGGTCCCCTCCATCTCGATCGGGTTCTGGGTGGCGATCACCATGAACGGGGTCTGGAGCTGGTACGTCACCCCGTCGACGGTGACCTGCCGCTCCTCCATGCACTCCAGCAACGCCGACTGGGTCTTCGGCGAGGCCCGGTTGATCTCGTCGCCGACCACCAGGTTGGCGAACACGGCGCCCGGACGGAACTCGAAGTCGTGCGTCTCCTGGTTGTAGACGCTGACCCCGGTGACGTCGCTGGGCAGCAGGTCGGGGGTGAACTGGATGCGCCGCACCGTGCAGTCGATGGACCGCGCGAGGGCCTTGGCCAGCTTGGTCTTGCCGACACCTGGGACGTCTTCGATCAGGAGGTGACCCTCGGCGAGCAGGACGGCCAGGGCGAGCCGCACGGTGGCGGTCTTACCCTCGATGACCTGCTCGATGTTGGCCACGATGGCCTCGCTGGCGGCGCGGAACTCGTCGTGCGGCAATAGGCCGCCCACCTCGTCCCAGGTCTGTTGTGTCACGGGCCTCCTCCTCGTCGCCGTCACGGCAGCTCTGCACAGAGAGCACCTGGACCCGCCGTTGGGTTCGCGACGCCGAGCCTCGTTTGCCGCAGGAATCTCACTGGTCTCTCAGGCTAACCATGTTTGTCGTTATCGCCGACCCCCGCAGGTAGTCCGTCGGTTACGCACCGATTTTCGCCAGCTCGGGGGAACGGCTTCGAGCCGCCCGGGGGCCGGCAGGACGAGCCGTGGGCGAGGTACACTGCGGGGCATGGCCGGAGTCTTCCTGCTTCTTACCGGGCCGTGCTGATGCGCTGAACGCAGCGACAGCACGGCGGCCCCTCCTGCGCGAGGGGCTTTTTTGTGCCCGCCGCCGGCCCGGCCCGGTGGTGCCGAGACGAAGCGAAGCGAAGCGAGGAGAGACGATGAGTGAGGCAGCCGCACCGGCGGGCGACATTCCCCCGTTCCGGTACACCGCGGCCCTGGCCGACGAGATCGAGATCCGTTGGCAGGACACCTGGGCGCGCGAGGGCACCTTCCACGCACCGAACCCGACCGGGCCGCTGGCCGACCCGACCCACCCGCGCGCCGGCGCGGAGAAGCTGTACGTGCTGGACATGTTCCCGTACCCCTCCGGTGCGGGCCTGCACGTCGGCCACCCACTGGGCTACATCGGCACCGACTGCTACGCCCGTTACCAGCGGATGGCCGGGCGCAACGTGCTGCACGCGATGGGCTTCGACGCGTTCGGTCTGCCCGCCGAGCAGTACGCGGTGCAGACCGGCACCCACCCGCGTACCACCACGGTGGCGAACATCGAGCGGTACAAGGCGCAGCTGCGCCGACTGGGTCTGGCGCACGACGAGCGGCGTTCGGTGGCGACGATCGACACCGACTTCTATCGCTGGACGCAGTGGATCTTCCTGCAGATCTTCAACTCCTGGTACGACCGCGACGCCGCGAAGGCCCGGCCCATCGCCGAGCTGATCGCCGAGTTCGAAGGCGGCAACCGGTCCACCCCGGACGGCCGCCCCTGGGCGGAGCTGAGCGTCGCCGAGCGCCGGCAGGTCGTCGACGACCACCGGCTGGCGTACGTCTCGGAGGCGCCGGTGAACTGGTGCCCAGGGCTGGGCACCGTGCTGGCCAACGAGGAGGTCACCGCCGACGGTCGCTCCGACCGGGGCAACTTCCCGGTCTTCAAGCGCAACCTGAAGCAGTGGAAGATGCGGATCACCGCGTACGGTGACCGGCTGCTGGACGACCTGGACAGCCTGGACTGGCCCGAGCCGATCAAGCTGATGCAGCGCAACTGGATCGGCCGCTCGCAGGGCGCGCACATCGACTTCGCCACGGCCGGGGCGCCGATCCGGGTGTTCACCACCCGGCCGGACACCATCTTCGGCGCCACCTACATGGTGCTGGCGCCCGAGCACGAGCTGGTCGACACGGTGGCGCCGACCCGCGGGCGGGGGGGCACGCGGGACGCGTGGACGGGCGGGCACGCCGGCCCCCGGGAGGCCGTCGAGGCGTACCGGAAGGCGGCAGCCGCCAAGACCGACGTCGAGCGGCAGTCCGACAGCAAGGAGAAGACCGGCGTCTTCATCGGCGCGTACGCCACCAACCCGGTCACCGGCGGGCAGATCCCGATCTTCATCGCCGACTACGTG
>NZ_JAGPXZ010000675.1:0-3394 GCF_018070305.1 Micromonospora sp. M51
TCCTCGCCGGGGAGCGCCGGGCGTCGCTGGTGCGGGCCCTACGGCAACTGCCGGTACGCGACCGCGAGGTGATCGTCTGCCGGTTCTTCCTCGATCTCAGCGAGGAGGAGACGGTGGCGACGCTGGGCTGGCCCCGGGGCACTGTGAAGTCGCGCACCTCCAGGGCGCTGGCGAAGCTTCGCACCCTGCTCGACCGGGAGGAGGTCCGACATGGGTGACCTCGAACGGGAACTGCGGGACCTGTCCATTTGGCTGGACACACCCGATCCGCCCGACGTGAGCGCCCGCGTCCGCGTCCGACTCAGCACGCCCGCGCCCCGGCGGCGCCGGTGGCGTTCGCTCGCCGCGGTGGCGCTCGTCACAGTGCTGGTGGCGGTGTTGCCGCCGACCCGGGCCGCCATCGCCGACGTTGTCACCGGGCTGCTGCGCTTCGCCGGTGTCAGCATCGCCACCGCGCCCGCACCGACACCGCCCGGTGCCACCGCGTCGCCGTTACCCGGGCAGCGGGTCGTCGCCCTGGACGAGGCGCAGCGGGCGGTACGGTTTCCGATCCGCCTGCCGGCGAAGCTGGGCCCACCCGAGCGGGTGCTGGTCGCCGACCCGGACGCCACCGGCAGGTACCGGGTGGCGACGCTGCTCTACGACGGGGGCGCGCTGCGCGTCGACGCGTTCGACGGTCACCTCGACCTGGCCTTCCACAAGGAGGTCACGCCGCCGGGCGCGAACTGGGTCCAGGTCAACGGCGACTTCGCCGTGTGGGTCGACGGCCCACACGTGCTGTCCTACGTGGACCGGGCGGGTGGGATTCGCCGGGAGACCGCCCGGCTGGCCGCCTCGACCCTGATCTGGCAGGACAACGAGGTGAGCTACCGGCTGGAGGGCCACCTCACCAGGGCCGAGGCGATCGAGATCGCCCGCTCGCTGCGCTGAGGGAACCGGGCCGGCCCGGGCGGTGTCCTGAAGACACGACGATTCGCCGTCGCCCGGTCTGTTCCAGCCCGAGGTGGCGGCCGGTGTACCGGAGGAGCACGGATGGGTTCACGGGGCAGGTTGACGCTGGTGTCATCGGTGGTCCTGTTGGCGGGGTGCACGGCCACGACCAGCGGCGGGTCGGCCGCACCGGCTGCCACGACCGCCGCCACGGCGAGCGCCACCACGGCCACCACCGCCGCCACCACGGCGAGCGCCGCGACGGGCTGCGGCTCGCGGGTCGAGACCGGGCCGCTGCCGGACTGGGCGGACGCCGGATTCAGCGGGGACGCGCGGGTTCCGCACGTCTTCGGCGCGAAGGGGGACATCGTGGCGGTGCTGTTCGCCCATCCGCTGCGGCAGGTCCGCGACGACGGGTCGAACAACAAGATCCTCTGGGTGGCCCGCGCCGTCACGACCTCGCCAGACCCGGTCGCACCGGCAACCCTGGTGATCACCGCGAGGTTGGACGGCACCGACACGCAGGTGATCCGGGAGGTCCCCGGCGGTCCCGGTCCGTCGATCATCGACCTGCCGCGGGCCGGTTGCTGGCGCCTCGACCTGAGCTGGTCCGGGCACACCGACACGATGGACCTGACCTACGCGCGGTGAGCGGCACCCGGGCCGCCTAGGCTGCTGGCGTGCGGGACGACGAGCGGGTGGCGGCGGCCCGCAACAACGCCGAGTGGTGCGACATCGTCTGCGGCAGCCACGGGCTGCCCGGCCGTACCGACGCCGACGCCTGGTCGGTCCCGCGCCGGTCGCCACAGTGGTACCCGGACGCGGTCACCCTGCGACCGGGCGTCGACGCCGAGGCCCTGCTGGCGCGGTTGGACGCGGGGCCCGGCGCGACGGTGAAGGACAGCTTCGCCGATCTCGACCTGTCCGGGTACGGCTTCCGGGTGCTCTTCGACGCGCAGTGGATCCAGCGGCAACCGGCCGCCCCGCCGGCCGACGCGCCCCTCGACCGGGTCAGCACCCCCGACGACCTGGCGTCCTGGGCGGAGGCACACGGCGGTGGGGCCCTGTTCCGCCCCGCGCTCCTGGCCGACCCGCGGGTGCTGGTGCTCGCCCGCCACGACGATCGGGGCGAGCTCACCGGTGGAGCGGTGCTCAGCGGGGACGGCCCGTACGGCGTCTCCAACCTGTTCACCCGCACCGGCACCGCCCACGACGTCTGGCGCGCGGTGTGCGCCACAGTGCCCGACGCGCCGCTGGTCGGCTACGAAACCACCCAGGACCTGTCACCGGCGCTTCGCGCGGGCTTCACCACCACCGGCCCGCTGCGCGTCTGGTCGCACGGCTAGCACTCCGGCCACGAGCCCCGCGCACGGACAGCTATGCTGGCGGCATCGGCACCGATCCGGCCATCACCGGGGAGCCTCCGGAAGAACGGGCAGCCTGGCCGCCTCAGTAGAACCGGACGCAGCGGCACGTCACGTCGCAGAATTGAGCGGCGCCCGCACCATCGGGGCGCAAGCGGGGTGGTACCGCGGAGTCCTGGCCATACGCCCGGCGCTTCGTCCCCGCGTGGGCAGTGAGCTGATGCCCGCGTGAGCGGATGTGGAGTGTAGGGAGAGCGTCGGTGCCGGACGGTCCGTCGAAGTCGCCATTCGTGCCACTACCCACCAAGATCGACTTCGCGGTGCTGGACCGCGCGGTCATCGAGTGGTGGCAGGCCAACTCGGTGTTCACCCGGAGTCTGGAGCAGACGGCCGACGGCACCCCGTGGGTGTTCTACGAGGGACCGCCGACCGCCAACGGCACGCCGGGCACCCACCACATCGAGGCGCGGGTCTTCAAGGACCTCTTTCCCCGGTACCGGACGATGCGCGGCTTCTCGGTGCCGCGCCGCGCCGGCTGGGACTGTCACGGCCTACCGGTCGAGCTGGCGGTCGAGAAGGAACTGGGGCTCGGCGGCAAGCCCGACATCGAGAAGATGGGCATCGCGGAGTTCAACGCCCGCTGCCGCACCTCGGTGCTTCGTCACGTCGACGAGTTCGTCCAGCTCAGTGAGCGGATGGGTTACTGGATCGACCTGGAGCACCCGTACCAGACGATGTCACCGGAGTACGTGGACAGCGTCTGGTGGTCACTGAAGCAGATCCACGACGGTGGGCGCCTGGTGGAGGATTTCCGGGTCGCCCCGTACTGCACCCGCGACGGCACGACGCTCTCCGACCACGAGGTGGCGCAGGGGTACGAGACAGTCGTCGACCCTTCCGTGTACGTGCGGTTCCCGGTGCGCGGGGAGGTGGCCGGGCACAACGGCGTCGACCTGCTGATCTGGACCACCACCCCGTGGACCCTGGTGTCCAACACCGCCGTCGCCGTCCATCCCGGCGTGACGTACGCGGTGGCCCGCACCGGGCAGGGCACCTTCGTCGTCGCCGAACCGCTGGCCCATCGGGTCCTCGGCGACGAT
>NZ_JAGPXZ010000676.1:0-3394 GCF_018070305.1 Micromonospora sp. M51
GTTCGGGGTAGCGGCCGGAGTACCCGTGCGTCTCCCGGAACGCCTGCCACGCCTGCGTCGTCTCCGCGAGGGCGGCCAGCGGGTCCAGTCGGGCCGGCGGATCGCCGTACGCCTCACCGAACGCGAGGTCCATCCCGATCACCTGACCGGCGGAGACCTCGAACTCGTGGGTCACCCGATCGGTGCCCGCCCGCAGGTGCAGACCCCCGGCGCGCAACACCAGCACCACCGGGCCGGCCCCGGCCAGCACCCCGCCGTCCGGCTGGTCGTGCAGGTACGGCGTGAGCAGGCCGTACTCCGGGCGGGGTGCGAAGTCGAGCCCCATCCGCACCCGCCCGGACAGCCCCTTGACGACCCGGATCAGCACGGCCGGGGAGTTCTTGCCCAACTCGTGGGCGCGGGCGCCCACCTCGGCGGCGAGGGCGTCGACGACCGCCACGCTGCCGTGCGGCGTGTGGTGCACCGTCCGCAGCACCAGCGAGTCCGGCAGGTACGCGCGCTCCACCCGGTGGCCCGGACCGCCGACGCCTACCGGCGCCAGCCGGAAATGGCCGGCACCCGGGTCGAGCAGCCGCGCGAACACGGCCGACCCGTCGAACCGGTGCGGGCACCACCAGTCGATCGAGCCGTCCTTGCCGACCAGGGCACCCGAACGGGAGTCCGAGAGGAACCCGTAGTCGGAGATCGCCGGCTGCTGCTCCACCCGCCGGGGGTACCCGCATCAGGCCGGATCAGACCGGGCGCCTCACTCGGTGGGCGGCTCGTCCTCCCCCGCCGCCTCGGCCGCGTCGGCCTCCTCCTTGGTCTTGTGCACCGCCTGGTCGGCGTGCTCCGGCGGCCCGTAGACCGTGTACAGCACCAGCGGGTTGGGGCCGGTGTTGACGAAGTTGTGCTTGGTGCCCGCCGGAACCACGACCAGGTCGCCCGCGGCGACCTTCCGCTTCGCGCCGGCGACCCGGGCCTCGCCGACGCCGCTGACGAAGGTCAGGATCTGGTCGATGCCCTCGTGCACCTCCTCGCCGATCTCCCCATCCGGCGGAATGGTCATGATGACCAGCTGGGTGTGCTCACCGGTCCACAGCACCCGCCGGAAATCCGGGCTCTTCTCGGCGACAGTCGCGATAGTGAAATGCTCCATGCCCACGCTCATACCCCGTCCGGCGGCGCGCCACGCCGGGAGTCGCAGATGATGGAATTCCCCACGGTCAGAGGGTTTGGATGCGCGCGGACCGGGGATCGACAGCGCGGACCGGCACGAAGCGCCGGTCGAGCCAGGTCCCCGCCGGCGTACCGCCGAACGGCTGCGGTGGTGGGAGACGGCCAGAGCGCGGCGACGTTCCGACCACGGTCGAGCGGCGCCGTGCGCTCTTTCGAGCCACCGTGCGCTCACCCGACTCAGCGATGGAGCCAGGTGAGCAGCTCGGACGGGGCCAGCGCGGCGACCCGTTGCTGATAGCGGGATCGCGCGGGCTCGTCCAGCAGGTCGCGTCCCTGACCGGAGCCTCCTCGGCGAAAGAACGCCAGGCGGTCGCGCAGCACGCCGAGGGTGTCCGGTGCCAGCTGGTCGGCGCGCTCGCGCATGCGGCCGAAGGTGGCCGCCTCGATGAGCGCGGGCCAGCGCGCGTCGGGGACCGTGATGCCCCACCGGTCGGCGAGCCGGCGCATCTCACCGCCCAGATCGGCCAGCAGGTCGTCGTAGTGCACCAATTCGATGTTCGGCTCGTGCCGGCGGGCCCACGCGTCAGTCAGGTGTATCAGCACCCCGGGGAGCGAATCCAGCTCGGAGTGCGGGTCCACCTCCCGGTCGACCCAGCTCGTCAACCACTCCCGCACCGGGGGCCGCTCACCCGGCGGCCCGGCCGGGGCGGGTCGGCCGGTCAGCTCGGCCAGCCGCGCCCGGTCCAGGTTGGCGGCCTGGTGATAGAGGGAAACCGCCATGTCCAGTGGGTGTCGGGCCACCACCACGTAGTGCACCCGCGGGTCGAGCGGCACCCCGTCCAGCGGGGTGTGCGTCTTGATGAACCGCCGGTGCTGCTGGGCGGCCAGCCGGTCGTACACCGTGGCCCGCGGTTCGCCCAACCAGTCCAGCCACGGCGACAACTCGGGCAGCGGCGCCGGCAGGTCCGGGGTGCCCAGCACCAGGAGCGCACAGATCATCTGCATCCAGGTGGTGCCGCTCTTGGACCGGGTGCTGATCACGATGTCGCCGTCGCGGAACGGGAAACCGGTCCACCGCGCGCTGTCCTCGTCGTCGGATCGGTACCGGTGAATTGGCGTGAGCACCGGTGGATGGTAGTCGTCGAACCGACAGTCGAGCAGCCGAATTCCGACTTACACCCCTGTGAGACATGCGCATGCCTGGCTAGATTGAAGTATGGTGCCCGCCCACGGGGGCCGGGCGGCGGCAACGCTCTACCGCCCCATCCTCGCCAACCGACGAGGCGAGCTTGAGGCCCTGAGCCACCTCGATCCCGCGTACGCCGAGCTGGTCGCCCCGGTCCTGGAGATCGGCACGATCGACAGGTCCACCATGGACACCGTTCGCCGGCTGCCGTCCGGGCTGCTGCCCGCCGTCGACGTCAGCGCGCTGCCCGACATCCCCGAGGCGGAGCTGACCCGCTGGGGCGTACCGATGGTGCCGGTCATCGGGCTCTCCGAGAGCGACCACCGGCTGGTCGCGCACGGCGCGGCGGCCCGGGCGTACGGCCGCCGGGCGCTCATCCGGCTGCGGGCCGGCCAGGACCGGGCCGGGCCGGACGCGAGCACCACCGCTGTGGAACGGATCTGGCGGTTCACCGACCTCGCCCCGGAGGAGTGCGACCTGCTGGTGGACGCGGGGGACGTGTGCTGCCCGGCGGACGTGCGGGCCGCCGAGCCCCGGATACGCCGCCTGCTGGACTGGGCGCGCCGACACGCCTGGCGGTCGGTGACGGTGGCGGCGGGCGGCATGCCGCCGACGCTGTCCGGCCTGCCCACCGACGAACCGGTCCAGTTGGACCGTTGGGACTGGCAGCTGTGGCGACGGCTGGCCGACGCCGGGGTCGACTACGGCGACTACGGCGTCCACCCGGCGGTGCCGGGCACCGGTGATCCCGGCGACCGGTTGCCGACGGTGCGGTACACCGACGACGGCAGTTGGTGGATCTACCGCTGGGCGCGACGCGGCGGCCGGGGCGACGACCGGTTCGCCGACCTGTGTCGCACGCTGGTGTCGGCGCCACACTGGCCGACCACCGGGGCGGCCTTCTCGTGGGGTGACCATGAGCTGTTGCGCCGGGCCCGCAGGGGTGCCGGCGCCGGCTCGACCGCCAACTGGGCGGCGTGGAGCACCTCGCACCACCTGGCCCACGTGCTGAACACGCTGTTGCACCCGGCCGACGACGGTGTGCCGAGG
>NZ_JAGPXZ010000677.1:0-3393 GCF_018070305.1 Micromonospora sp. M51
GCGCGGGGGTCTCCCCGCCGGGCGTGCACCCACGGCCCACCCTGACCACGATCCGGGCCACCGCCGAGACGGTGTCGGGCGGGCACGGTCCGGTGCCGGCCGCCACCGCCGAGGAGTCCGAGCGGATCCTGTCCTGGTTGGAGCGGCCGGAGACCCGACTCGTCGAGATGTCCTCCGGTTGGTCCTCTCCGGCCAGTGGTGCGGGCCGGTTCCGTGACCTGCTGGCGAAGGCCGAGAGCGGCGCGTCCCACCAACTCTCGACCGAACGCTCATGACCAACTGACCGATCGGACTACGTCGACTCGCTTAGGCTGTTAGAGAAGTGCAGTCCTGCCCGATTCGTGGGCCTGCTCCCGCCGCCGGCTTCCGGTGACGCGGAGCCGGGGTGAGGAGGTGTCCCTCGTGGACGTCGACGCCGGACACGGCGCCGCCCTGGGGGGCGCCCTGCCGACACAGCCGGGTGAGCTGCCGCTCGCCCGCCGGCTGCGGTCGCTGCTCAGCTGGCCCACCACCGATTCCGACCCGGTCACCCAACTGGTCCGCACCCACCGGGGCATCCACGCCGGCACCGATCCCGCGGTGCTGCGCCGCGCCTACACGATCGCGGAGAACATGCACCGCGGGCAGTTCCGCAAGAGCGGTGAGCCCTACATCACCCACCCCCTCGCGGTGGCGCAGATCTGCGCCGAGCTGGGAATGGACACCACCACCCTGGTCGCCGCGCTGCTGCACGACACCGTGGAGGACACCCGCTACACCCTCCAGGCGCTCTCCGAGGATTTCGGCGGCGAGGTGGCCCACCTGGTCGACGGGGTGACCAAGTTCGACAAGGCGTTCTACGGCAAGGCCGCCGAGGCGGAGACGATCCGCAAGATGATCGTCGCGGCCGCCAAGGACGTCCGGGTGTTGATCATCAAGCTGGCCGACCGGCTGCACAACATGCGCACCCTCGGGGTGCGCTCCGCGTCGTCGCGGGAACGGATCGCCCGCAAGACCCAGGAGGTGCTGGTCCCGCTCTGTGACCGGCTGGGCATCCAGACCCTCAAGCGCGAGCTGGACGACGTGGTGCTGCTGCACCTGGAGCCCGAGGAGCACGCCCGGCTGGCCCGGCACGTGCACGACCGGCCAGGCTGGGACTCATACCTCGACTCGGTGGTCGCCCGGGCCCGGGTGGCGTTGCGGCGCAGCCGGGTCGACGCCGAGGTCAGCCCCCGCCCCCGGCACCTCTACTCGATCTGGAAGGACACCATCGCCGGCGGCCACACCGCCCCGTACGATCTGCCCCGCATCGTGGTGGTGGTCGACGGCCCGGCCACCGACTGCTACGCCGCGCTCGGCGCGATCCACGGCACCTGGCGACCGGTGCCCGGCCGTTTCAAGGACTTCATCGCGTCACCGAAGAACAACCTCTACCGGTCGCTGCACACGAGCGTCTGCGGCCCGCAGGACCGCACGGTGGAGGTGCTGATCCGCACCGAGGAGATGCACCGCTCCGCCGAGTACGGCATCGCCGCCGACTTCCGTTTCCCGCGCTCGGGCAACGGCGGCGCCGCGGCCCGCGCCGAGCAGTTGGACTGGCTGCGCCGGGTGCTCGACTGGGAACCGGACGCCGCCGACCCGGCACAGTTCTACGAGTCGCTGCGCTGCGACCTCGCCGAGGGGCAGATTCAGGTTTTCGCCGACGGGCGGCAGATCGTGCTGCCGGCCGGCGCCACGCCCGTCGACCTCGCCTACGAGCTGGGCAGCGAGCGGGGCGACCACTGCCTCGCCGCCCGCATCAACGGTCGACTCGCCCCCCTGAGCTCCGAGCTGGACGAGGGCGACGTGGTGGAGATCTTCACCGAGAACGACGGCGACAACGGCTTCGAGGCCGGGGTGGCGCCGCGGGGCCCCCGCCGGGAGTGGCTGAGCTTCGTCAAGTCGCCCAACGCGCAGATGCAGATCAACAGGTGGTTCGCCGAGCACACCGAGCCGGGCATCACGATCAGCGACAAGGTGCGCCTCGGCCGAGCCACCATCGGGCTCGCCCTGCGTCAGCACAACCGGGGCCTCGCCAGTGACCTGCCGCTGCTGCGTCTCTCCGAGGAGTTGGGCTACCCCGACCTGGAGACCCTGCTGGTAGCGGTCTTCGACCGGGTGATCGAACCGGACACCGTGGTCCGCCAGCTCATCGACCTGGTCGACCATCGGCAGTGACCCGACGAGCCCCAGCGCGTCCGAAGGACATTCGCGACCACTAGCCTGGAGTCATGATCCCCCGCTCCCGCGCCACCGGTCGGGCCCTCTTCTACCAGGCCTTCTACCGGCTGCCGCTGCCGGTGCGCCGGCGTCTGGTCCGGCTGGCGGTGCCCAAGTACGTCGTCGGCGCGGTGACCCTGGTCCGTGACTCCGAAGCGACGGGCGCGGGTCGGCTGCTCATGCTGCGCCAGCCGCCCGGCAAGGCGTGGTCCCTCCCCGCCGGCCTGCTCGACCGGGGCGAGGCCCCGGTGGTCGGCGCGGCCCGTGAGCTGTTCGAGGAGTCCGGCATCCGGCTTCCGCCGTCCCGGCTGCGTCCGGCGGTGCCGAACGCGATCGTGCACGCCAAGGGCTGGGTGGACATGGTCTTCGAGGCCGACGTGCCGGCGTCCAGCACCGACCTGACCGTCGACGGGGCGGAGGTCTTCGAGGCCACCTGGCACCCCCTGGACGACCTGCCCAAGCTGACCTGGCCGACGGCCCGGCTGCTCGCCTACTACGACATCGGGCCGCTGGCCGGGAAGTTCCCGCCGCCGGTGCCCGACGACACCCCGTGACCGGCGCGGCCGGTGTGCCGGCGCAGCTGTGCGCGGTGGTGCTCGCCGCCGGCGAGGGCACCCGGCTGCGCCCCCTCACCGAACGGGTGCCCAAGGCGCTCTGCCCGGTGGGCAACGTGCCCCTGCTGGATCGGGCGTTGGAGCGGTTGGCTGGCCTCGGCCTGACCGGTCCCGACCGGGTCGCTGTGAACGCCTGCTACCTCGGCGAGCAGATCGTGGAGCACGTCGGCGACCGGGCCCACCTGTCGGTGGAGCCAGGCGACCCGCTGGGCACCGCGGGCGGGGTGGCCCGGCTACGGGACTGGATCGACGGGCGGCCGGTGCTGGTCGGCAACGCCGACGCGTACCTCGCCGACCCGACCGCTCCCCCGGGCCCGGACGTGGCCGCACTGCTCGACGGCTGGGACGGGCACACCGTACGCCTGCTCGGCCAGCCCGCCGCGGACCCGGCGGCGCCGGGCACCTTCGCCGGGCACTGCTTCACCGGCTTCTCGCTGCTGCCCTGGCGTCTGGTCCGGGACCTGCCGGTCGTCTTCTCGGACCTGGTCCGGGCCGTGTGGCGGCCGGCCGAGGCGGCGGGCGCCCTGGCGGTGGTGCCCGG
>NZ_JAGPXZ010000678.1:0-3381 GCF_018070305.1 Micromonospora sp. M51
CCGGGCTCCGTGGCAGGGTGGTGCCATGGCGCGGGGTGAGGACGTGATGGTCGACGAGCACCTGCGGGAGCTTGCCGCCCGGTTGCAGGGGCCGGCGCGACTCAAGTCCGGCCTGCTGACCGAGGCCCGGCACGGGCTGCTGGACGCCGTCGAGGCGTACCGGGAGAGCGGGATGCCACCGACCGAGGCGCAGCGCCGGGCGGTGGCCGAGTTCGGCTCACCGGCGCAGCTGCTCCCCTCCTGGCAGGCCGAACTGGCGGTGGGCGCCCTGCGCGGGCTCTCCCTGCGGATGCTGGCGATCGCCGGGGTGGGGGTCGTCGCCGGCGATCTGACCTGGCGCGGGTCGAGCTGGAGTGGCGGGCCCCGCCCGCCGGCCGGGTATCTGCTGCTCGCCAGCTCGGTCGACTGGATCTGGATGAGCGCGTTGCTGCTCTCGGTGGCCGGTCTGCTGGTGGTCCGGGCGAGCGCGCGGGCGTCGCGCCCGAGCCTGGCCCTGGCGCAGCGTGCGGTGGGCACCGGCCTGACCGGCATCCTGGTCCTCGGCATCGTGGCCGGCTCCGCGCTCTTCGCCTGGTCAATCGATCTCTTTGACGCGGCGCTGCACTGGCCCCCGATGATCATCGGGTTGGTGTTGGTGGGCGGCGGTTACTTCTCGCTGACCCGGGCGGCGCGCGGCTGGCTGCTGGCCACCCGCTGATCGGCGTCCGGACCGGAGCGGGTCAGGACGGGGTGGGCGGGCTCTCGGGGTCGAGGAACCGGCCGACTGTCAGTTGGAACTCGCGCCACCCGGCGCGCTCGCCGGCCAGCGCCCGCCGGCCCGAGTCGGTGAGCTGGTACGTCCGGCGTTCCCGGCCGCTGACAGTGCTCCAGGTGCTCGCCACGTGCCCGGCGCGTTCCAGCCGGCGCAGCGCCGGATAGATGGTGCCGGTGGGTAGGTCAAGGCTGCCGTCGCTGCGGGCCCGCAACGCCTCGATGATCGCGTAGCCGTGCAGCGCGCCCTGTTCGAGCACGGCGAGCAGCAGAGCGTCGAGATGGCCGTGCAGCGCCTGGGCCTTCATACGTAGCTACGCTACTTGTCGGACGGCCGCTTCGCCAGCGGTGACCACCAGCAGGTCGGACCCGTGCGCCGAGCGGCCACCGGGGTGCGGGCATCGGCCACCCAGGGTCGCCGACTAGGGTATGTGCCCAGAGTCACTCGCCGGTCGGAGACCCCGGTGGGTGGGCAACCCGAAGCACACGGAGGTCAGCGTGGCCCGCCAGTCGCCCCAACGGCCCGACGCCGACGAGCCCGAGCTCGACGACACCACCGGCGCGGCCCAGCCAGACGAGACCGAGGAGACCGACCGCCCGTCGGCGTCGATCGACCGTTCGCTCTGGGACGAGCTGCGCATCGACCCAGTGGAGATCGCGCTGCCCGCCGGCACCGGCTTCACGCTGCGGGCGTACCGGCCGGCCAGCTCGCTGACCCCGACCGACGTGACCGAGCGCGACCAGGACGACCCGTTCCTCGCCCGCCGCCAGGCGGTCGAAGAGGAGGAGGACGACGAGACCGTCGTCATCCTCGACGAGGAGCTGGCCCAGGAGTTCGCCGCCGAGGACGACGACGAGGACGCCACGCGCCGTCGCCGGGACGGCGCCGCCGCTGACACCGACACCGAAGAAGACTCGGACGAGGCCGTCGCGGACGAGGAGAACGACGAGGAGGTGCCGGTCTTCCTCAGCCACCAGGGCAAGCTGCTGCTGTTCAAGACCCCCGAGTCGCTGGTCAGTTTCATCCGATCCGGTGCGCCCAACGATCTGTCCCAACTGGACAGCTGGAATGAATTGTCCGAACGGGTGGAGCCGGCAGATATCGCGCCGCTCGACGAGGACACCTACGAACTCGACCTGGTCGTGGAGAACCTACGCGGTGGGCACGACACGTGGGATTCGACCCTGCTGATCGAGGCCGGCGAGGTCGCGCGTGACCTCTCGTACGCATTGCGGCTGCCTGCGGTACTCGACATGCTCTCCGCCGGCTCCAGCCTCGACGACCTGGACGAGGCGCTGCGCGCCACGGCCAACGGTGGGATCGGCGCGTTCATGGGTCGCCGACGGCTGAAGAAGATCGGCGCGCAGACCGCGAGTTTGGGTTGGCGCACCATTGTCGGCAAGATCTCTGCGGTGGTGGACTGGCGCGACTGACCCGTACCGGGGAGCATCAGTTGCTGGCAGAGGAAAGACCTGTCCCGGGAGGAGGACGACGCCGTGGCGCTCGTGCGCGTTTACTGCGGTCTGGCCTCGGCGGATCCGGCTGACCGACCGGCCTCCGCCGGCTCGACGCTGACGTCCGCTGTGGTCGACGACGCAGGCCGTCTGCTGCATGTCTGCGAGATCAGCGATGACGCCGCTGGCTACGCCCAGCTCGTCGCGCTGCTCGTGGAGCGGTCGGGCGGGCCGAGCGGTGCGGCCATCGCCGCCGACAGCGACGACCACACGGTCACCTCGCTGCTGAGCGCGGCCGGGCGCCCCCTGGCGATCGCCGACGACGACTCGGTGGACGACTTCGCCGAGCGGTTCGCCGATGACGACTCCCTGGAGGAGATGCAGTCGCCTCCGGCCGAACGACGGGCGGTCGGCCTGGCCCGCGCGTTGCAGGCGGGGGCGCTCTCCGCCGTCACCCTGCCGGCACCCCGGGACCTCGCCGGCTACAAGCAGGTGCTCTCGGCGCATGCCGCGCTGGCCAGTGGTCGACACTCCGCCGCCGTGGCGCTGCGCGAGGTTCTGCGGGAGCTCTACCCGGCGGCCCTGCGCGCCTACCCCGACCCGGCCGAGCCGGTCTCGCTGGCCGTGCTGGACGCGCTGCCCGAGCCGGGCATGCTCGGCGGCACCGTGGCCCGGGGCCGCGAGGTGTCGGTCGCGGCGGATGCCATCGCGGCGCACCTGGCCGCCGACGGGGTCGCCGACGCCGATGAGATCAACGAAGCGGTCACCGCCCTACGGGTCGCCATCTCCGAGACCCCCCGACGCGCCGCGGTCAACCGGGCCCTCACGTCCGCGGTGGCCGAGACGGTCCGCCAGGCCGTCGCCTCCGTCCGGGCGTGCGACGCCGGGTGCGAGGCGTTGGTCAGCGCGCTCAGCTCACGGGTCAGCACTCCGGTTCAGGCACCCGGCCGCCGGGCCGCCGCCCGTCGTGGCGAGTCCGTCGGTGAGCTGACCGGCCTGGCCGGCACCAACGCCGCCTTGACCGGCCTCTCCGGCGCCAACGCCGGACTGCGGTCGGTCCGACCCACCCCGGCAGCCGCCGATCCGGCACCCGCCGGGCGGCGCAGCCGCCCCGAGCCGATCCCCGGTAACGCGCCGCTGGCGTCGCCCCGCCCGCTCGGGCCACCACCAGTTGCC
>NZ_JAGPXZ010000679.1:0-3376 GCF_018070305.1 Micromonospora sp. M51
GCGGCGGACCACCGAGGCGTGGGACGCGCTGGACCGGGGCGAGGATCCGACGGCCGACTGACGCGGTGGGCGCGGCGGTCGGCGGCTGTCAGCCGACCGGCTGGCGCTCCCACTCGGCGCGGCGACTCGCGGCGCGGGCGGCGGTCAGTTCGGCGACCAGGCGGTTGAGTTCCGCGCGCTGGTCGGCGCGGGCCCGGTCGGCGCAGACCGCCTCCCAGGCGTTGCCCCGTGCCGTCCGCATCCGTGCCTCGCCCACCACGGCCCGTTCCACGGTGTGCACGACCCCGACGGCGAGTGACGCGACCGTCCGCGAGATGGTGGTCAGTCCGATGGTCGGGTGCGGTTCGGAAATGTTCATGGTCACCTCGCACGAGGAGTTGTGGCGTGGGGCAGGCGCGCCATCGAGTCTGCCCGAGGACGATGCTGGCCCGTCGACGTTTCGCCGGGGTGACCGCCCGGTCAACTGTCCCGCCTCGGTCGTGACCTGGGACCGGCCGTTCGGCCTTGAGCTTGCTCACAGCATCGATCGATATCGTTGCCGTCGGGCGGCGGGCGGCAACTGGTGGCATGATCGATGGATCGGCCCGGTCCGACTGCGGCCGTCAGGCTCCGTACCGCGTGGCGGTGGTCGATACCGGAGGTGGCGCTGCGTGACAACCCATTCACGGCAGGTCGGCCATTATGCCGCAGCCCTTTTCGTGAGCAGCGCCATACCCCCGGCGTCCGGCGTCGGTCGGCTGCCCCTAGCATCGGCCCATGACGCCCGGAGAGGGGAGTCCGTTCGTGACTGCTGAGCATGCGCACGCGGAGGGGGACGAGGCCGGCCAGGCAGCGTCCGTAAGCGTGCTCGACGAGATTCTGGCCGGCGTGCGTGAAGACGTCGCCCGACGCCAGGAGCAGGTTCCGCTGGAGCGGATCCGTGAACTGGCAGCGGCGGCGCCGCCGCCCATGGACGCGTACGCGGCGCTGCGTAAGCCCGGCGTGGCCGTGATCGCCGAGGTGAAGCGTTCGTCGCCGTCCAAGGGCCGGCTGGCCGAGATCGCCGATCCGGCCGATCTCGCCGTCGACTACGCGGCCGGTGGGGCGCGGGCGATCAGCGTGCTGACCGAGGGGCGCTGGTTCGGCGGTTCGTTGGACGACCTGGCGGCGGTCCGTGCCGCGGTCACCGTGCCGGTGCTGCGCAAGGACTTCGTGGTCTCCAGCTATCAGATCCACGAGGCCCGCGCGCACGGCGCCGACCTGGTCCTGCTGATCGTCGCCGCACTCGAGCAGAACGTCCTGATGGGTCTGCTGGAGCGGATCGAGTCGCTGGGCATGACCGCTCTGGTCGAGGTGCACGACGAGGAGGAGGCCGACCGCGCGCTGGAGGCCGGCGCGCAGGTGATCGGGGTCAACGCCCGTGACCTGCGTACCCTGGAGGTTGACCGGTCGGTGTTCGAGCGGATCGCGCCCGGTCTGCCCAGCAGCGTCGTCAAGATCGCCGAATCCGGCGTTCGTGGCCCGCACGACCTGATCCGGTACGCCTCCGCGGGCGCCGACGCGGTCCTCGTGGGCGAGGGCCTGGTCACTCAGAAGAGCCCCCGCGAGGCGGTCGCCGAGTTGGTCAACGCCGGCAACCACCCGGCAACGCCCCGGCCGGTGCGCTGACCCCGCGCCGGCCTGACGTACCACCGAGAGGATTCGCGATGAGCGCCGACGCGCTGGCCCCGGTGGCCGGCCCGCAGCCCGACTCCGCCGGTCACTTCGGCCGCTTCGGCGGTCGGTTCGTTCCCGAGGCCCTGGTGGCCGCGTTGGACGAGCTCGACGGGGCGTGGCGTACGGCGATGGCGGACGAGTCCTTCCGGGCCGAGTTCGGCGCGCTGCTGCGCGACTACGCCGGCACACCGTCGCTGCTCTACGAGGCCCGGCGGTTCTCGGCGAAGGTCGGCGCGCGGGTGCTGCTCAAGCGCGAGGACCTCAACCACACGGGCGCGCACAAGGTGCGCAACGTGCTCGGCCAGGCGCTGCTCACCAAGCGGATGGGCAAGACCCGGGTGATTGCGGAGACCGGTGCCGGTCAGCACGGTGTCGCCACCGCGACCGCCGCCGCCCTGTTCGACCTCGAGTGCGTGGTCTACATGGGCGAGGTCGACACCGAGCGGCAGGCGCTCAACGTGGCCCGGATGCGGATGCTCGGCGCGACGGTCGTTCCGGTCACCAATGGTTCGCGCACCCTCAAGGACGCGATGAACGAGGCGATGCGCGACTGGGTGGCCAACGTCGACGAGACGCACTACCTGATCGGCACCGCCGCGGGCCCGCACCCGTTCCCGGCGATGGTGCGCGACTTCGTCCGGGGCATCGGTGACGAGGCCCGCCAGCAGTGCCTGGACCTCACCGGTGGGCTGCCGGACGCCGTCACCGCCTGCGTCGGCGGCGGCTCCAACGCGCTCGGCATCTTCCACGCGTTCGTGGGCGATCAGGCCGTGCGGCTGTACGGCTTCGAAGCCGGCGGCGACGGGGTGGCCACCGGCCGGCACGCGGCGAGCATCACCGGCGGGTCCGCCGGGGTGCTGCACGGCACCCGCACCTTCGTGCTGCAGGACGCCGACGGGCAGACCCTGGAGTCGCATTCGATCTCCGCCGGCCTGGACTACCCCGGTGTCGGGCCGGAGCACGCGTGGCTGCACGACACCGGCCGGGCGAGCTACCTGCCGGTCACCGACGACGAGGCGATGGCCGCCTTCGAGCTGCTCTGCCGCACCGAGGGCATCATCCCGGCGATCGAGAGCGCCCACGCGCTCGCCGGCACCGTCGCGCTGGCCCCGAAGCTCGCCGCCGAGCTGGGCCGGGAGCCCACCATCGTGGTCAACCTGTCCGGGCGGGGCGACAAGGACGTGCACACCGCCGGCGACTACTTCGGCATCCTCGACAAGGAGCGGTGAGATGAGCCGGATCGGGGTGGCCTTCGACAAGGCCCGCGCCGACGGACGGGCACTGCTGGTCGGCTGCATGCCGGCCGGGTTCCCGACCGTCGAGGGCAGCATCGCCGCGATGACCGCCATGGTCGAGGCCGGCGTCGACGTCATCGAGGTGGAGATCCCCTACTCCGACCCGGTGATGGACGGTCCGGTGATCCAGCGGGCCAGTGACATCGCGCTGGCCGGGGGCGTACGCACCGCGGACACGATGCGCATCATCGAGGCGGTGGCGGCGACCGGTGCCCCGGTGGTCACCATGACCTACTGGAACCCGGTCGAGCGGTACGGCGTGGATGTCTTCGCCCGTGACCTCGCCTCGGCCGGCGGCACCGGCCTGATCACCCCGGACCTCATCCCCGACGAGGCCGACGAGTGGCTGGCCGCCTCGGACGCGCACGGTTTGGACCGCACGTTCC
>NZ_JAGPXZ010000068.1:0-14050 GCF_018070305.1 Micromonospora sp. M51
CGGGTACGCAGTCCGAGGCGTCTCATCGCTGCAGCTTGTAGCCCAGGCCCCGCAGGGTGACCAGGTGCCGCGGGTTCGCCGGGTCCGGCTCGATCTTCTGCCGCAGCCGGCCCACGTGGACGTCGACGAGCCGCTCGTCTCCGCTGTCGTACCCCCAGACCCGTTCCAGCAGTTGCTGGCGGGACAGCACCCGGCCGGCGTGCTCGGCCAGCTCGCACAGCAGCCGGAACTCGGTGCGGGTGACCGGTACGGGTTGGCCGGCGCGGCGGATCTCTCCCCCGTCGGGGCTGATCTCCAGCTCGCCGACCACGAGCACCGGCACGGGATCCGGCGTGTGCCCCGCGACGCCGGTACGGGCACGGCGCCGCAGGGCGCGCAACCGGGCGGTCAGTTCCTTGATCGCCACCGGCTTGACGACGTAGTCGTCGGCGCCGGCTTCGAGGGCCGCGACGATGTCGTGGGTGTCGTCGCGGGCGCTGACCACCACGATCGGCACGTCATCGTCACGGCGCAGCTGCCGGATGCACTCGAACCCGTCGAGACCGGGCAGCATCAGGTCGACGAGCACGTAGTCCGCCGGGTCGCGGCGCTGCACGCGCAGGCCCTCTTCGGCGGTGGCCGCGCCGAGAGCGTCGTAGCCTTCGTCCTCGAGTGCGAGCAGCAACGCCAGACGGATGCGGTCGTCGTCCTCGATCACCAGTACGGCCGTCATACCGGGCATCATCCCCAGACGACCGGCTCGGCTGCCAACCGCGGCGGCAGGTTGGCAGATTTGTCACGGAACTGTCACAGATCCGCGTGGTGACCGCCAAGCCGGCACGGCAGGGTCCTAGGCGACCGCGTCCGCGAAGGAAAGGGGGGTGTGCCCGTGACCGGACCGCTGGCAACCACGCCGTGCACGCTGCCGCTGGTCGAGGTGTGCGTCACCGAGTTCGACCTGGCCTGCCTGCCGGCGACCGGGGCAGTGTTCGACCGGCTGGTGGCCCTGCGTCCCGCACAGGTGGTGGTCGACCTGTCGGGCTGCCGGCACATCGACGCCGCCGCCATCGGCCTCCTACTCGATGTGCACCGGCGGCTCGCCCGGGCCGACGGGGTCCTCACCGTCCGCAACCCGAACCCGCGCATCCGGCGCATCCTGCACACCGCCCGGCTGGACCAGATCCTGCCGATTGTCGACACCGCCCCCTCGTCGCCGCCCGGCACGCCGACGGCGGAACAGGAACCCATCGCCGCACCGCCGGCGTTGGTCGCTCATGGCCGCGCCTCGGTGCGAGCCGCGACCTGACGGAGCGTCGCACCTTGCCACCTCCGGCTGAACCGCTCCCCGGGTCGCGCCATCAGCCTCGGGAGCGGCCCAGCTCCGGCTCTGCACGAACGCCGTGTCCCACCGCGCGCGAGGACACGGCCCCAGGAAGGACCAGCAGAATGACAGTTGTCCCGGACGACCACCTGATGACCCTGATCTGCGACACCTGCGGCGACTCCGTCAAGGCCACCGCGTGCGTGCTCCCCGACGCGGAGGTCGTCTGGACCCTGGTATCCGAACAGGGGTGGAGCGGTTCCCCGTTCGCCACCGGCCCGCACCGCTGCCCGCACTGCAGCCTGCTGCCGCCCGCTGGTGGCGGCCACGCGTCGTGCGGGGACCACGGTCCTGGCGGGATCCTCGGCATCGACCACGTGGACGACGTGACAGTTGTCGCCGCCGCCGGTGACGTCGATCTCGACACCGGTGACACGCTGCGCAACGCCCTGCGGCACGCCGCTGACATGGGCGGAAACATCGTGGTCGACCTGAGCCGGGTACACCTCATCGACTCCACCGGCCTGGGCCTCCTGGTCCGCGCCCACCGTGACGCCCGGGACCGTGGGGCCACGCTCTGCCTGGCCGCGCCGTCGCGGTTCGTCCGCACCGTCCTGCACACGATGCGCCTGGACGGGGCCTTCCCCATCTTCGACAGCCGCGACGACGCCCTCGCCCAGTTGTCCGCGGGTTCGGCGTCGGAGCGCACGACCTCCGCCGCGACGGCCGCCCGTTCCTGATCGACATCGATCGGCCGGTGTTCCCCGTGGCGTACGTCGAGACCGACTGCCACCCGCCCCCGTACTCCAAGGACACCCGAGGAAGCCCATGAGCATCGCCGGTCTCGTCACCGCGCTCCTCGTCGGCGTCGCAAGTGGCCTGTTCGGCAGGCTCGTCATCCCGGGACGCCGGGAAGCCCCGATCTGGCTGACGGTGTCCGTCGGGGTGGTCGCCGCGCTGGCGGGCACCATCCTCGCCCGGCTCGCTGGCGTCGACACCGGCACCCTCACCCTCCTGACCCTGGTCATCCAGGTCGGCCTCGCCGGCAGCGGCGTCGTGCTCGTCGTCGCCACCGCCAAGCCCCAACCGTCCGACGCCCCGTGAACCGGGGGCGACGCAGCGGCGGCACCGGTGCCCGACGTGGAAGTCCCACCGGCCCGCGATTCCGCCCCCGCCTCGCCACGACCAAGGAGCTGACCGTGTACCTGCCCTGGCCATTACCTGACGAGAACTGGTCCGGCGACGCCTCGAACCGACCCGAGCCGGATCACGAGGACCGACGCATCGAGGCGCTTGTCGCGCAGCGACTGAGCATCGACTGGACCACCCGACGCCAGCAGATCGTCGTCTCCGTGCAGAACAGGGTCGTCATCCTCGCCGGCGTGGTGAGTGACCCGAACACCCGGCAGGTCGCGGCGGAACTCGCCTACGACGTGCCCGGGGTCTTCGACATCTGCAACACGCTGCGGCTCAGCGGCCCACGGCGCAGCCACTACCAGGGGTAACCACACCGCACGCTGCGTAACAGCGGATCGGACGCTCTCGTGCCCTAGCGACGGTGACACTCTGATGGTCGTCGTCTGGTCAACGGGGGTCCTGCTCGCACGCCTTCCTGATCTGGCGCTCCCGGGCTATCACGGCCAGCCGAGCAGTCGGGCGCCGAGGACGGCTGTCTGCAGCGTGAACCGTTGGGTCGGCTCCCCGGGGTGGTAGCCGGTCAGGTCCCGGATGCGGTCGAGGCGATAGGTGATCGCACGAACGGACAGGTGCATCTGCCGGGCGGTCGCGGTGTGGTTGCCCTGGTTGTCGAAGAGCACCGACAGGGTCTCCAGGTACGGCTCGGCACCGCCGCGCGCCGTGGTCAGTGGCCCGAGGACCGTGGTCACCAGGTCGGTGATGGCGTCGCGGTCACGCAGGAGCACGGGGAACACCAGCAGATCGGCGGCATTGAGTACGGGCGTGGTGAAGCCGAGCTTGGCGGCGTGGTCGAGGGTGTGGCGGGCCTCGTCGAGGGAGGTGGCCAGGCCATGCACCCCTGGTTGGGTACGCCCGACGGCAATCTGCCAGTTGCCCGCGCCGAGTTCGGTGAGGAGCAGGTGGGCGAGTTCGGCCGCGATTCCGCGTAGGCCGCCGGCGCTGATGCAGACCACGTCACCGTCGCGGAGGGTGGTGAGGGTGTTACCCTCGCCGAACCTGGAGGCCAGTGCGGCATCGATGCGGTGCGTGATGCCGGTGGTCAGGCCGGTCGCACGGGCGATGAGGACGGTGTGGGTGGCCGACAGGCGGATGCCATATCGGTGTGCGCGCTCGGCGAGATCACCGGGATCGGCCCTACCGGTGAGCAGGTCGTTGACGAACACGGAACGTTCGTTGTCGTGGCGATCAAGCTCGGCACGGTTCTGCCGGGCGTACCCGTCCAGGGCGGCGCTGAGCAGGACACGCGCGGTGTCCAGGAGTGTCTCGGCGCGGGAATGCACGGCGGCCGCGGTGTCGGTCGACGCGACCGGGTTGGCGCTCCAGTGGGCGGTGGTGGCATCCAGCAGACCGGTGACGAGCTCGCGCAGCTTGAGCCCTTGACCCGCTGCGCGGGCACCCAGGCTCGCCGCCGCCCGCCGCCGGGCACCGGCCGGGACGGACAGCAGATCCTGACAGTCGGCCGCCAGCGAGGTGTCGTCGCTCATGGGCTGTTCCTTGTCCACATGGCGGTGGCCGCCGGTGAACGGCGGCCACGAGCTTCAGGTTTACACACCGATGTCGCGGCGGTCGAAGACGATAACGCCGGCGATCGTGGCCGCGGCACCAAGGAGCACGAGGGCGAGAAGCTCGGCCGGGTGCCAACCGGTGTGCAGTGGGTCGGTGCCGATGAAGTAGTGGAACGGTGACAGCCAGCGAACCCAGTGCCATCCGTCCACCATGCCGCCGATGGCGTTGGCCATGTAGGTGGCCACCGCAAGGCCACCGGTGATCGCGAGAACGGCAGCCCGTTTTCCGGTGGCGGCGCCAACGAGGAAGGCGATGCCGGCGAAACACCACACCAGGGCGACCAGCCCGGCGGACGCGGCAGCGACGTTGGACAGGGCGATGTCCATGCCGATCCAGGGAACAATGATCATCAACAGGATCCACGGGATGGCGGCGATTCCGGTGAGCGCGCTCCCTGCGGCGACCACCCGTTGCCAGGCGAAAGCGGCGCGCGAGACCGGGTTGGCCAGCATCAGCTCCAAGCCACCGTCCTCCTCCGGCCGAGCGATCGTGCGGGCAGCCAGCGTGATGGCGCACATCAGGACCAGCAGTGGGCCGACCAGGCTGAAGATGGTCGCCTGCAGATAGCCGGCGGGCGACAGCATGTCGGCGATGCCGAGGAAGTCCAGCATGCCCTGGGGCAACGCGTCCTGCTTCAGCTCCGCGGCACCCTGGAACTGGCTGTAGAAGGAGGTGTAGATGGCGGTGAAGGCGGCGACGCCACCGGTCCAACCGATCAATGCCAGGCGGTCGTCCCGCCAGGTCTTACGCACCAGCGCGGGAAGCATCGCCGGCTCCTTCCGCGTGGTAGTAGAACGACAGGAACGTCTCTTCCAGGTCAGGTTCGGCCGACAACATGTCCATCACCTCATGACGCGCCGCCGCCTTGATCAGCGGGTCGATGCGGCCGTCGACGGTGCATTTCAGCACCGGCCCGGACACCACCACGTCACGTACTCCGGGCAGGACACTGAACTCTGCCGGGTCCACCGGATCATCGAAGTGAATCTCGACGGCGCGGACCGCCCGCTTCCCCAGTGACTCAACCCGCTCGACCGCGGCCAGCCGGCCGGCGCGGACGATGGCGACCCGATCGGCCACCTGCTGCACCTCGGCCAGGACATGAGAGGACATGAAGACGGTCTGCCCGGCAACTCTGGCGTCGCGGACCATGGCCAGGAACTCCTGCTGCATGAGGGGGTCCAGCCCACTGGTCGGCTCATCCAGGACCAGCACCGCCGGCCGGTGCATGAACGCCTGCACCAAACCCACCTTCTGCTTGTTGCCCTTACTCATCGTGCGTACCGGGCGTGAGAGATCCAGGTCGAGCCGCTCCGCGAGCTCGGCAACCTGCGACCAGGCCACGCCGCCGCGTGCCGCGGCGAAGAAGCGCAGCAGGTCCTCCGCCTTGTCGCGCCCGGGAAACACGAGCTCGCCGGGCAGATAGCCGATCTGACGGTGCAGTGCGGCCTTGTCCCGGCGCGGGTCGAGTCCGAGCACGGTCGCGTGTCCGCGAGTGGGGCGCAGGAAGTCCAACAGCAGCCGGATGGTGGTGGTCTTCCCTGCACCGTTCGGGCCGAGGAAACCCACCACCTCCCCGGCACGAATCTCCAGGCTGAGCCCCTCGATGCCGCGACGCTGGCCATAGAACTTGGTCAGGTCCTCGGTGAGCAGAGCGATGTCGCTTGTCATGCCCACATCGTCGCCGGCCTTCCCGCCCGCATCCAGGTCAGCGCCCGGCCGACATCTCGCTGAGGCCGTTGCCGAATACCGGAAGCAGTAGCCCGAACCGCTGCCCGGCGGGTCCCCGAGCCGCGAGCGCCGGGAGTACTCTCCCATCAGGTGCGCCGGGAAGTCTGGTCGGCAGGTCATGTCGTGCTGCGACTCCTGGAGGCTCCGATGGGCGTTTCTGCCTTGCGCACCGAAAATCTGTCCAAGCGGTATGGACGCCTACTCGCCCTCGACAACCTCACCCTCGACGTCGCGGCGGGCGAGGTGTTCGGGTTCCTCGGCCCCAACGGCGCCGGAAAGTCAACAACGATCCGGCTGCTGCTCGGCCTCGCCCGACCCACCTCCGGTCGAGCGCGGATCTTCGACACCGACGCCGCCGACGTCGCCGCCGCCCATCGCCGGCTCGCCTACGTACCGGCGGATGTGGCGCTGTGGCAGCGGATGACCGGCGCCGAGGTGCTGGACCTGCTCGCCCGCATCGGTCCCGGTACGGACACCGCCTACCGCGACGAACTCATCCAACGGTTCGCGCTCGACGTGTCCAAACCGGCCGGCACCTACTCGACGGGCAACCGGCAGAAGGTCGCCCTGATCGCGGCGTTCGCCACCCGGGCGCCTCTGCTGGTGCTGGACGAGCCCACCAGCGGCCTGGATCCACTCATGGAGCTGCAGTGCCGGCAGTCCGCCGGTGTGTCCCGCGCCAGCGGGCCGACGGTCTACCTAAGATCACACCAGCTCGCCGAGGTCGAGGCCGTCTGCGACCGCGTCGGCATCCTGCGCGCCGGCCAACTGGTGGAGGTGGCCTCCGTCGCCCAGCTACGCCGACTGCACCACACCGAGGTGGCCGCAACGTTCACCGGCACGCCACCGGACCTCACCGGCGTCCTCGGCGTCGACGGCCTGCACGAGGACGGCCCGGCGGCAGTGCGATTCACTCTCAACGGCTCCCCCGCCGCGGCGCTGCGCGCCCTGGCCGACGCTGATGTGGCGACGATCGTCGTCCGCGAGCAGAGCCTGGAGGAGATCTTCCTCGCCTACTACGGGCAGAGCCCCCGATGACAGCGACCGCGACGCCGGCAACCCGCCCGCAGCCGGCAATGCGAGGGCTCGCGGTGCGACAGGTACGCCGGGGTGCCGTGGTCGTGACCGCCGTCTGCGCGGGCATGTCCGCGCTGGTGGTGGTCGGCTACCGCGCGGACGCGCTGGATCCGGCCGCCGTGGCGGCGCTGGCCCGCAACCCTGCGATCCGTACCCTCTTCGGCGATCCGGTCGCGCTCGACCAGGCCGGCGGGTTCACGGTGTGGCGTACGGGCACCGTACTGGCGGTGGTGCTCGGTGTGTGGGCGATGCTGGCTGCCAGCCGGATCACCCGTGGGGAGGAGGACGCCGGCCGGTGGGGCCTGCTGCTGTCCGGCCGGGTCACCCTTGCCGAGGCTGTCCGCCATCACCTCGGTGTCCTGGCCGTCGTGCCGGTCCTCGTCGGAGCGGCGACAGCGGCGGCGATGATCGCCGCGGGAGCGGAGAGCACCGGTTCGGTGCTGCACGGCACCGGCCTCGCTGCCGTCGGCCTCTTCTTCGTCGCGGTCGGAGGAGTCGGCGCGCAGCTGTTCTCCAGCCGGTCGGCGGCCAACGGTGCCGCTGCCGCCGTGCTGGTGGTCGGGCTACTCATGCGGATGGTCGGCGACGGTGTCCCCGCGCTGGCCTGGCTTCGGTGGCTGTCCCCGTTCGGGCTGATGGCGCTGATCCGCCCGTTCGCCACCGGTCGAGGGCTGCCGGTGGTGGTGCTGACATGTGCCGCCCTGCTGCTACTGGCCCTCGCGGGTTGGCTCGCGGCGCGGCGTGACGTCGGCGCGGGGATTCTGGCGACGGCCGACAGTCGGCCGGCGCGTACCGCGTTGCTCGGTTCGGTGCCGGCCTTCGCGGTACGACGCACCATGCGACCGCTGGCCGCGTGGTCTGCCGGAATCGGCGCGTACTTCCTGCTCCTGGGTCTGATCGCCCGGTCCATGACCGAGTTCCTGACCGGCAATCCCCAGTTCGCGGCCATGGCGGCCCAGGCCGGCTTCCCCGCACTCGGCACTGTGGAGGGTTACGCCGCCACCATGTTCACGCTGCTGGCCGTGCCGGTCGGGGTGTTCGTCTCGGTGCGGCTCGCCGCCACCGCCGCGGACGAGAATGCCCGGCGTCTCACACTGGTGCTGGCCGCACCGGTGACCCGACTGCGCTTGTTGGCCGCCGAGGCGACCATCGCCGGGTGCGCCGCGCTGCTCCTGATCACGCTGTCGGGCCTCGCCATGTGGGCCGGCACGGCCATTGTCCATGCCGGGCTCGGGGCCGCTGACGCGTTCGCCGGTGCCTGGAACGTCGCGCCGATCATGGTGCTCTGTCTGGGAGCCGGCGTCCTGGCACTCGGCTGGCGGCCGCGTACCGTGGCGGCCGTCGGCGCTCTTCCGGCCGCTGGTGGGTTCGTGTGGCAGGTCATCGCCGACAGCGTCGACGCCCCCGCCTGGGTCCGTGCGCTGTCCCCGTTCGCGCACCTGGCCGCGGTGCCGGCCACCGCACCGGCCTGGCCGGCAGCAGCGGTGATGGCCGGCATCGCCGCAGCAGGAGTGGTCGCCGGCTCGATCGGCTACCGCCGCCGCGACCTGTGCGCCTGACGATGATCAGTTCGACCCGACCCGGACGCCGCCCGTGGCGAGGTGCGGCGTTGCGCATCCGGATCGCCGCCCTCGCGGCGAATCCCGTCGCCATGCACGATCGTGGAATTGCGCCCCGGAATTGCGCACCACCGGTGCCGGGCTGACCGTCCAACGTGTCGCGCGACGATCGCTGCGGCTTATTGCCGCCCGCGCCGCTACACCCTGGAAAGAATCACACAACGACCCCAGGGTGTCCCCTCTCACAACGATCTTCCCCAGCTATTCACCGTGGCGTCGGTATTCTTGATTAGGCACAGTCTGCACCTTATGCCCGTTAGCTGAGGGGGGATCATGCCCGATCACATCGACCTCGCTCGCCTGCGAGACGTGCTCGACGGACCGTGGGCCGACGTCCGCAACGCCCACCGGAATCACCTCGACGCGCGCTTCCTCCCGGTGTACGGCGAGACCGGTGACCAGGCACGGGAGCGGATCACCCGACTGCTCACCGAACTCCCCGCCGAGCTGGGCATGGCGTCGGCCTTTCCCCCCGAGTACGGCGGCAGGTCCGACGTCGGCGGGTCGATCGTGGCCAGCGAGATGCTGGCGCAGGTCGACCTGTCGCTGATGGTCAAGGCCGGCGTGCAGTGGGGCCTGTTCGGCGGTGCCGTCGCCGCCCTCGGCACCAGACGACACCACGACGCCTACCTGCGGGACATCATCTCGGGCCGGATCTTCGGCTGTTTCGCGATGACCGAGACCGGCCACGGCTCCGACGTCCAGCAACTGCGCACCACCTGCACGTACGACCCGCAGACGCAGACCTTCGACCTGCACACGCCGCACGAGGCGGCCCGCAAGGACTACATCGGCAACGCCGCACGGGACGGGCGGATGGCGGTGGTCTTCGCCCAACTGATCACCGACGGACGACGGCACGGCGTGCACGCGTGGCTGGTGCCGATCCGCGACGCCCAGGGCAATCCGCTGCCCGGCGTGAGCATCGGCGACGCCGGCGCCAAGGGCGGGTTACTCGGCGTGGACAACGGGCGGCTCAGCTTCGACCACGTGGCAGTGCCCCGCGACATGCTCCTGGACCGGTACGGTCAGGTCGCCGAGGACGGCTCGTACTCGAGCCCGATCGAGAACGACTCCCGACGCTTCTTCACCATGCTCGGCACCCTGGTCCGCGGTCGGGTGAGCGTGGGTGGCGCCGCGTCCGCGGCCACCAAGTCGGCACTGACCATCGCGGTGCGCTACGGCGACATCCGTCGCCAGTTCGGCACGCCCGGCGCGGACCGGGAGGTGCTGATCAACGACTACCTGGCCCACCAGCGCAAGCTGCTGCCCGCCCTGGCCACCACGTACGCGCTGCACTTCGCCCAGACCGAGCTGCTCACCTCACTCAGCGAGGTGCAGGGCGGCGACGGCCCGGTTGACGAGCAGCGACAGCGGCAGCTGGAGTCCCGGGCCGCCGGTCTCAAGGCGGCGCAGACCTGGCACGCCACCCGCACCATCCAGATGTGCCGCGAGGCGTGTGGCGGAGCCGGTTACCTGGCCGAGAACCGCCTGCCCGGTCTGAAGGCGGACACCGACGTCTTCACCACGTTCGAGGGCGACAACACGGTGCTGCTGCAACTGGTGGCCAAGGGGCTGCTCACCGGCCACCGGGACGCGTTCGGCTCGTTGGACGGCTGGGGGCGCGCTTCCTTCGTCGCCGACCAGGTCCGCGAGATGGTGCTCGAGCGTACCGCCGCGCGCTCGCTCATCGAGCGGCTGATCAGCGCGGTGCCGGGCCGCGACGACGAGGTAGCGGTCACCGATCGCGGTTGGCAGCTCAAGGCCTTCGAGGACCGCGAGCGGCACCTCCTCGACGGCGCTGTCCGCCGGCTCCGCAACGGCGCGGCCACCAAGAAGGACCGTTCCTTCGACATCTTCAACGACGTCCAGGACCACGTTCTCGCGGTCGCCACCGCGCACATCGACCGGGTCACCCTGGAGGCGTTCGTCGCCGGCATCGAGGAGACCGCCGACCCCGCGGTCCGGGCGTTGCTCTCCCGGGTCGGTGACCTGTACGCGCTCAGCGTGATCGAGGCCAACAAGGGTTGGTTCCTGGAGCACGGCCGGCTGACACCGGCCCGCTCCAAGGCGATCACGGCCGTGGTGAACGGCCTGCTCAAGGAGCTGCGCCCGCACATGCGCACCCTCGTGGACGGTTTCGCCATCCCGGAGGCCTGGCTGAACTGCGCCATCCTGAAAGAGGAACCCGACCGGCAGGACTCGATGGCCATCCACGACGCCGCCGGCGATCGCCAGGTGGTACCGGCGTAGGGGAAGGCCCGGAAGCCCGCCCCGGCTCGGCCGAAGGGTGCCTGCCGGCTCTGGGGCCGGCGGGCACCGTCGTGGTGGGGGAGGTCAGCTGCAGCAGCCGCCGGCCTGAGCGGGGGCGGCGTCGAGGGTGACCAGGTTCAGCGGCGTGGACAGCAACCCGCCGGAGATGCCGGTGGCGAGTCCGCGTGCCACCGGCTCTGCTGCGGACGCCGGCCCGCAGCAGCTGTCGCCGGTGGCGGAGTCGGCGGGGTTGCTGCTGCACACGCCGGTTTCGGGCAGGTCGAGCTGGACGGCGTGGGCGGCGTCCCAGTCGCCGGCGAGGGCGGCGACGACGGAACGGACCTGCTCGTACCCGGTGGCCATGAGGAAGGTGGGCGCCCGGCCGTAGGACTTCATGCCGACGGCGTAGTAGTCGGTTTCCGGGTGGGCGAGTTCGTTCACGCCGTGTGGGGGGACGGTGCCGCAGGAGTGCTCGTTCGGGTCGATCAGCGGCGCGAGGGCGCGGGTGGCACCCATGATCGGGTCGAGGTCCAGGCGCAGCTCGGCGGCGATCGAGTGGTCGGGGCGGAAGCCGGTGGCGGCGACGATCCGGTCGACGGTGACGGACTCCTCTTCGCCGTCGGCGTGGCGCACCAGCACAGTGACCCGGCCATCGGTCGGGGTGAGGGCGTGCACGGAGAAGCCGGTGAGCAACCGGATCCGGCCGGCGTCGACGTGCGCGCGCAGCCGGGAGCCCAGGGCGCCACGCGCCGGGAGGGCGTCGGTGTCCCCGCCGCCGTAGGTACGCGCCGGTGAGGCGGTCCGGATCGCCCAGGTCACCGCGGTGCCCGCCGTGTACTCGGCCAGTTCGGCCAGGGACAGCAGGGTGTTCGCGGCGGAGTGGCCGGCCCCGACGACGAGGGTGTGCCGGCCGGCGAAACGGTCCCGGGCCGCGCCGAGAACATCGGGCAGCGCGTGCTCCACAAACCCGGCGACGGTGCTCTCGCCGTGGGCGGGCAGGCCGGACGCGCCCAGGACGTTCGGGGTGCCCCAGGTGCCGGACGCGTCGATGACGGCGCGGGCGAGGAGCTCCTCGCCGTCGCTGAGGCGGATCAGGAACGGGGTGGAGTCACGACCGGCCGTGCGCAGCCGATCCAGGCCCCGGCGGCTGATCGCCTCGACCCGGGCGCCGTAGCGCAGGTGCGGCTTGAGCTGCGCCAGCTCGGCGAGGGGCTGGAGGTAGTCGCGGGCCAGCTCCGCTCCGGTGGGCAGCGCCTCCAGATCGGGGGCGACCCAACCGGCCGCGTCGAGGAGGCGGCGTGCGGCCGGGTCGATGTTGTACCGCCACGGCGAGAAGACGCGCACGTGCCCCCACTGGCGGACAGCGGCGCCCGGGGTGTCGCCGGCTTCGAGGACGGTGAAGGCGATGCCCCGCTCGTGCAGGTGCGCGGCGGCGGCCAGACCTACCGGGCCGGCGCCGATGACCATGACGGGCAGCTCGTTCAGGGTGCTCATCAGCAAGACTCCTCTGCTTTGACAGTTATCGAATCAACGGAGTGGACGGGACCCACGGGTGAGGGCCTGCGGTTGGTCAGGTGACGACCGGGCTGCGCCGCTCGAGCAGGACGACGTCGCGCCAGCGGCCGTGGTGACGACCGATCCGCTCGCGTACGCCGATGATCCGGAAGCCGGCCCGCTCGTGCAGGGTGAGGCTGGCCGCGTTCTCGGGGAAGACTCCGGACTGGATGGTCCAGATGCCGGCGGCCTCGGTGGAGATGATCAGCCGGTCCAGCAGCAGCCGGGCGATGCCGCGGCCCTGCGCGGCGGGATCGACGTAGACGGAGTGCTCGACCACCCCGGCGTAGACGTCGCGGGCCGAGGTGGGTGCGGCGGCGATCCAACCGAGCACCCTGTCATCGGGGTCCACCGCGACGAAGCGGTGGTCGGGCAGCTTCGCCGCGTCGAACGCCGACCAGGTCGGTGCGGTGATCTCGAAGCTGGCGTTACCGGCGTCGAGCCCGGCCTGGTAGATGGCCAGGACCCGCTCGGCGTCCTCGTACCGCAGGGCGCGCACCGTGACGTCGGTCATCAGCAGGTTCCGTTCGGGCTGGGGGCGGGTCGACCCATGACCACGTCCGCGGCGGAGGGGAAGCAGTCGACGCAGGCGTCGTTGATCCGGTAGTGGCGGGCGGTGCCGACCGGCTCGATAAGGACGAACCGCACCTCGGTGAGGATCTTCAGGTGCTGCGAGACGGTGGACTGCGCACGGCCGATCGCGGTGACGATCTCCCCCACGCTCGTCGCCTGAGCCTGCCGGGCGAGGTACTCGACGATCTGCACCCGGGTCGGGTCGGCCAGTGCCCGGAACCACGACGCGTACGTCTGCGCCGTCGTCCGGTCGAGCAACTCGGCCATCCCCCACCTCCCCGTTTCATCGTTCATCGGCGATAGACGATTAAGCCTATCAACCGTGAGCGGTGATCATCGACCGAAGGTCGCGTAGGCGGCCCGCGCCGCGTCGAAGCGGCGCTCGGCACGCTGCTCGACAGTGCTGACCTCGGCGCAGGAGTCGCAAAATCGGACACCGGTCGTGGATGCCCTCGGTCGGCGCGTAAGCCTGAACATGATCCCCTCCTGTCTTGACGTCCGTCGAAACAGACGGTTGCACGTTGATTAGAGAGATGTCAACCTAGAGGAATGTCGAAGCAAGCTGCGCCTCTCACTCTCACCGACGTGACCAGCGAGGGGTTCTGCTGCCAACCCTTGGCGCAGCACCGCGTGCCCGCCGAGACCGCCGCGCTGCTCGCGCCGGCGTTCAAGGCCCTCGGCGACCCGGTCCGGCTGCAGCTGATGTCGATGATCGCCTCCGCCGACAACGGCGAGGCGTGCGTCTGCGACCTCACCCCTGCCTTCAACCTGACCGGTCCGACCATCTCGCATCACCTCAGGACCCTGCGCGAGGCCGGCCTCGTCGACGCCGAACGGCGCGGCACCTGGGTGTACTACCGGGCGCGACCGGCGGTCCTGCGCCAACTCGCGGCGCTGCTCACCGTGGAATCGGTAACCGCCTCATAGGCGGCAGCCGGCGCAGCGACCGGCCGGACACCCGCCGGCCAAGGCGGCAACGACATGCGCCGCGTCGCGCCCGACGCCGCGCAGGGTGTTCGACGAGAACGATCGCTGGAACTCCAACCCGAGATAGACCAGCCCCCGGTGGGTCGTGGAGACACCTGACACGTGGCGGGGCATGCCGTCATCCAGGGCTCCGAGCGGGGCGAGGTAGTCCAGGTTCGGGCGGTAGCCGGTCGCGAAGAGCACCGTGTCGACC
>NZ_JAGPXZ010000680.1:0-3369 GCF_018070305.1 Micromonospora sp. M51
TCGGTGATCAGACCGTCCGCGCCGATCTTGCCGATCCGGGCGGTCTTGGCGATGTGCTGCGTCTTGCCGTCGACGGTGACCAGACCCTCCGGCGCGTCGAAGGTGATGCCGTCCGAGGCGGAACGGACCTTCTCCACGTCGAAGGCGCCGGCCTTCTCGACCATCGCCTTCCACAGGTGGACCCCGACGTACGCGGCCTCCATCGGGTCACTGGTCGGTTTGTCCGCGCCGTACTTCGCCTTGTACGCGGCCACGAACTTCGAGTTCGCCGCGCCCGGGGTGGTCTGGTAGTAGTTCCAGGCCGTCAGTTGGCCCTCCAGATACTGGGTGCCGATGCTCTTGACCTCTTCCTCGGCGATCGACACCGACACCACCGGCATGGCGGCGGCGGTCAGCCCCGCGGACTTGTATTCCTTGAAGAAGGCCACATTGCTGTCACCGTTGAGCGTGTTGAACACCGCGTCCGCGCCGGACGATTTGACCTTGTTGACGATGGTGCCGAACTCGGTGGAGCCCAGCGGCGCGTAATCCTCGCCCAGCACGGCCATCCCGTTCGCGGTCGCGTACGCCTTGATGATTTTGTTCGCGGTACGGGGAAACACGTAGTCGCTGCCGACCAGATAGACCGACTTCGCGCCCTGCGCCTTGAGGTAGTCGAGCCCCGGAACGATCTGCTGATTGGTCGTCGCTCCGGTGTAGAAGATGTAGGGCGACTGCTCCAGACCCTCGTACTGCACGGGGTAGAACAGCAACGCCTTGTTCTTCTCGAAGACCGGTTTGACCGCCTTGCGGCTGGCCGAGGTCCAACAGCCGAAGACGGCGGCCACCCGGTCCTCGGAGATGAGCTTCTCGGCCTTCTCGGCGAAGGTGGGCCAGTCGGAGGCGCCGTCCTCACCGACCGGCTGGATCTTCTTGCCGAGGACACCGCCGGCCGCGTTGATCTCCTCGACGGCGAGCATGATGGCGTCGCGAACGGTGACCTCGCTGATCGCCATGGTGCCGGAGAGCGAGTTGAGCAGGCCCACCTTGACGGTGTCGCCGGAGACGTCGGCGCTGACGCCGGTGGCGCCGCCCTCGTCGGTGGTCTTGCTGCCGCACGCGGTCATCGCGGCCGCGGCGACCACTGTCATGGCACCCGCCAGGATGCGGCGGCCCCGGAATAATGACATCTACTCTCCCTGCGGTGCACTCAGGTGACGTTAAGGACGGTCGGTGCGGTCCGATGGAGCTGACGTGGGCGATGCCGAGGTCGACGGGTGGACGCCGTGCGGGGCACCGGATCGGATATGGGCAGGGAAAGCGTCGACCGGCATGATTGCGCGGGTGTTTCCCGGTCCTTAATTGACTGTTTCCGAGGGGCCCGTCAGGCGCGCACGAAAAACGGCCGACACCGTGGGGAGGAAACGGTGTCGGCCGTTGGGAAAGACGCGAGATAAGTGCCACCATAATGATGGACGGAAGAATCCGCCGACGGTGGGCGCACAATGGTGACAGCTGACCGCCCGGCCAGATACTTCACGCAGGAAGCATCTTAGGACGGGATCGGGTGGCGCTGTCAAGGGCCTGGTGGGCCGATTCCCGACGCCCGGTTCAGAGTTGGGCGAGCACTGTGAAGTCCAACCCGTCCGCCTCGGCCAGGTAGATGCGCTGACGCACGTGCCGCTGACGCAGCCGCAGCCGTCCACGCGGCCCGTGGTAGGCGACCGTGTCGGCGGCCGTCTCGATGGCCCGCACGTCGAGGGTGCGGGCCTGACCGATCAGCGCGGCGAGCAGCATGACACCCTCGTAACAGGACTCCCCCAGGCTGCCCAGCGGTGGCGCCTCCACCCCGAAACGCCTGGCGAACTCGCCGTGGAAGTCGAGGTTCTCCGGGGTCACCAGCCCGGCGAAGAAGCCGGCCGTGCTGTACAACCTCCGGGTCGCGCCGGCACCGCTGGCCAGCAGCATGTTCTCGTCCATCAGGGTGCTCAGCCGCAGACAGCGCTGATCCAGGCCGGATCGGGCGAACGCGCGGTTGAACCGCACCGCGTCGGCACCGACCAGCAGCATCAACACCGCGTCCGCGTCACTGTGCTCGATGCGGCGCAACACCTCGGTGAAGTCGTGCGCGTCCAACGGCAGGAAGTGCCGGCCCACCACCTGCCCGCCGCCGCGCAGCGCGTACCGCTGGGCCGCCCGCGAGGTACGACGCGGCCAGACGTAGTCGTTGCCCACCACGAACCAGCGACGCACCCCCTGCTCCCCGGCGAGCAGCCGCATCGCGGGCCACAGCTGGGCATCCGGTGTCTCGCTGGTCAGGAAGACCCCTTCGGTACGCTCACCGCCCTCGTAGAGTGCGGTGTAGACGTACGGCACCCGGTGCGCGACGCGGGGCGCCAACGCCTGGCGCACCGAGGAGATGTGCCACCCGGTCACCCCCTGCACGGCCCCCACCGACACCAACGCCTCGACCTCGGCAGCCACCTCGGCCGGCGGTGCGCCACCGTCGACCGGCACCAGCCGCACCTCCCGGCCCAGCACGCCACCACACCGGTTGATCTCCTCCACCGCGAGTTGCGCGCAGAGCTCGCAGGTGGGGCCGAACATGCCGGCCGGCCCGCGCATCGGGTAGACCAACGCGATGCTGACCACGGCACGGTCGACGGTCAGCCACGGCGGTGCCGGCGCGGACATGAGCACATGATTGCCCGGCCCCCGACGGAAGACCAGCGCTCACCACTGGCCGGGACGACTCGCTACCATGACACTGCCACCGGACCAGGGAGTTTCATGTCAGACGTGCCCGGGGCGCCAGCCGACCTGCTGCGCTCGCTCACCCGCGCCGAACGGCTGCTCTCCCGCCGGTTGGGCGCTGTGCTGGCCGACGACGGGCTGAGCATCGAGGCCTGGCGGGTGCTCTGCCTGCTCTCCGACGGCCAGGGTCACCCGATGAGCGAGGTGTCCGCCGAGGCGTCGCTGCCGCCGGGCACCCTCACGAAGCTGGTCGACCAGCTCGTCGACCGCAATCTCGTCTTCCGCCGGATCGATCCGGTCGACCGCCGTCGGATCCGGGCGTACCTGAGCGATCGAGGCCGCCGCGAGCACGCCCGCCTGGACGAGCGGGTCCGCGCGAGCCTCGCCGAGTTGGGAGTGCCGCACGCCGCCGACCTGGCGAGCCAGCTCGACGACCTGATCGGCCGTCTCGCCCCGGCTCCGCAGCGGGAGCACGTTCACGCATCCGGCCCCCACCGCTGACTTCTGCCCGGCGCACCGACCAACCCTGGGCGAGCCGCCCGTCTCGCCCTGCCCCCGACGCGAACGCCACCCCGCCGCGAGCGTGATGTCTGTGAGTCATCGTGATGACTCACAGACAACACGCTCTCCGCAGTG
>NZ_JAGPXZ010000681.1:0-3360 GCF_018070305.1 Micromonospora sp. M51
GATCTCCGCGTTGCCGGCACCGGCCGGCGCCACCATCGCGCACTTCCGGTCCCTCGGGATGGACCTCATCCCGGGCGCCGGCCCGCTCGCGGCGGCCGTGCCCGGCGCCGTGGACGCCTGGCTCCTGCTGCTGCGTGAGCACGGCACGCTCACCCTCGCCGAGGTGCTGGAACCGGCCATCGGCTACGCCGGCGCCGGGCACCCGGTGGTGGGCCGGGTCGGTGACACGGTGGCCGCCGTCCGGTCGTTGTTCGAGGAACACTGGCCCACGTCCGCCGCGCTCTGGCTGCGCGACGGCCGGCCACCGGCCGCGGGGGAGTTGGTCACCAACCCGGCGTACGCGGACACGCTGCGTCGGCTCGTCGAGGCGGGACAGGCTGCCGGCGTCGACCGGGAGGCCCAGATCGAGGCGGCGCGCCGGGCCTGGAGCACGGGTTTCGTCGCCGAGGCGATCGACGCGTTCAGCCGGCGACCGTTCCAGGACTCCAGCGGACGCCCGCACGCCGGGCTGGTCACCGGCGACGACCTGGCGGCGTACTCGGCGAGCTGGGAGGCACCCGCCACCCTCGACTGGCACGGCTACTCGGTGGCGAAGACCGGGTTCTGGGGTCAGGGCCCGGTGCTGCTGGAGTCACTGGCCACACTGGACGCGCTCGACGACCCGGGCGCGTACGACCCGGGGACCGCAGCCGGCGTCCACGCCCAGGTCGAGGCGCTCAAGCTCGCCTTCGCCGACCGGGAGGCCTGGTACGGCGACGGTGTCGACGTGCCCGCCAAGGCGCTGCTCTCCCCGCAGTACGCGCGGGAGCGGGCCGCCCTGATCGGAGACCGCGCGTCGGCGGAGCTGCGGCCGGGGCGTCCGGACGGTGCGCAGCCGCGCCTGCCGGCCCACGTCCGACCCGGTGCCGTCCGGCGTACCGGGTCGACGGATGCCGCGACGGGGGAGCCGACGGTGCAGTCGGACGGGGTGACCCGGGGCGACACGTGTCACGTGGACGTGGTCGACCGCTGGGGCAACATGATCTCCGCGACGCCCAGCGGCGGCTGGTTGCAGAGCTCCCCGACGATTCCGGAGCTCGGCTTCCCGTTGGGCAGCAGGTTGCAGATGTTCTGGCTGTAGGAGGGGCTGGCCTCGTCGCTGGCACCGGGCCGTCGCCCGCGGACGACGTTGAGCCCGACGATGGTGCACCGCGACGGTGAGCCGGTGCTGGCGTGCGGCACCCCCGGTGGCGACCAGCAGGACCAGTGGCAGTTGCCGTTCCTGCTGCGGCACCTCGTGGGTGGTCAGAGTCTGCAGGAGGCCATCGACGCGCCGGCGTGGCACACGGTCAGCCTGCCGGGGTCGTTCTATCCACGCGACATGCAGCCGGGTGTCCTGGTGGTGGAGGACCGGCTCGACGAGGGCGTGCTGGCGGCGCTGCGGGCGTACGGGCACGAGGTGCGGGTCACCGACGGGTGGAGCCTGGGCCGGCTCTGTGCGGTGACCCGCGACCCGGCCACCGGGCTGCTGGCCGCCGGTGCGAACCCCCGGGGGATGCAGGGTTACGCGTGCGGCCGGTAGCGGGTGCCGCGGCCACCTGAGCGTCAGCGGGCGGCGTAGCCGCCTTCGGCGTTCTCGTAGGCCGCGGCGGAGGCCGCGTCGAGGTGGTTGAGCGCGGCCCGCTCGGCGCGGTCGCCGTCGCCCGACTCGATGGCGTCGACGAGCTGGATGTGCTCGGCCCACGAGTGGGGGGCCCGTTCGGCCGCCCCGAGCCGGAAGATCCACTGCACATGGAGGTAGAGCGACTTGGCGATCGACGACAGCCAGGGGTTTCCGCTGATCTGCAGGATGCGCAGGTGCAGCGTGCTGTTGAGCTCGGCGACCCGGGCCAGGTCCTGTCGCTGCGTCGCCTCGCGGCCCTGGTCGAGCAGGGCGCGCAGGGACGCCACGTCGGCGGCGGTGGCCCGCTCGGCGGCCAGCCGGGCGGCCAACGCCTCCAGCCGCTCGCGTACGGCGAACATGTCGGCGATGGTCCCGCTGCTCGGTGAGGCGACGACAGCTCCCCGGCGGGGGAGGATCACCACGAACCCCTCCGCCTCGGCGACCCGCAGCGCCTCCCGGACGGGGTTGCGGGAGACGCCGAAGTCCTCGGCGAGCCGGTCCTCGGTGAGCCGTTCCCCGGGAAGGTAGTCGCCGTCGATGATGGCGGTCCGCAGCGCGGCGAGGACCTGATCGCGGAGCGGCAGGTGTTGCGCGCCGAGCTTGTCCCGTAGGTCTTCAGCCACCTGGTCGCCTCTCCGTGAACGTGTCCGGACAAAGTGTATACGAAGAACAATCACCGGAAGGTGGCCGACAGTGTCGAGCACAGCGCCCCGCGTCACCCGCCCCCACGTCGCCGCACACCCAGACGATCGACTGCTGCGCCGACGGCACGCGCTCGTCGTCGTCCTCACCTTCCTGACCGGAACCGCCGACGCTCTCGGGTTCCGCGCCCTCGGCGGCGCGGGCGCCAGCGTGATGACCGGCAACATGGTCCTGCTCGGGCTCTCGGCGGGCCGGGGCGAGGCCGATTTGGCCCTGACGTCGGGCTGCGCCATCGTCAGCTTCATCGTCGGTGTCCTCGCGGGCGCCCGCGTCGTCGGCTCGGCGCAGCCTGACGACCCGGTCTGGCCTCGACGGGTCACCTGGGCGCTGGTCCTGGAGCTGTCGGTGTTCGTGGTGTTCGCCGTCGTCTGGGAGGTCACGCTGCACGCCCCCGACGCGCGCGTGCACCTGGCGCTGCTGATGCTGTCCGCTGTCGCGTTGGGCGTGCAGAGCAGCGCCATCCAACGCTTCGGCGTCTCCGGCCTGTCCTCCACGTACCTGACCGGCACGCTCACCAGCCTGATCGCCGGGGTCGCCGCCCGCAGCCCGTGGGCCGGCCTGCGGCCCAAGGCGCAGGTGCTGCTGGCCCTGATGGTCGGCGCGGCGGTCGGCGCCCTGGTCGCCCTGCACCTGCCGGTCGTCGCCCCGGCCCTGCCGCTGGTGCCGCTGGTGCTCGTCATCGTCGTGTCCGCGCGGATGCGGGGCTGACCGTGGTGGTGGCCCGCCGGTGTCGGTGGGGCCAACGCGGGATGGCGGAGACCCGCCATGTCCGTGCTCCGCCAGTGATCTTGCGGGTCAACCGGATGCCCGTCGCCCGAGAATCGGCGACGGCGGTGTCGGCCCTCCCGGGCGACCGCCCGAGGGAGGGACGTACGTCATGCTCAGACCCAGACCGCTGACACGTCGAGCCATGGGCGCCGTCGGCGCGGCGCTGGCCATCGTGCTCGCACTGCCGACCGGCGCCGCCGTGGCCGCGCCCGCACCGGGCAACGGCGCTGCCGACCCACTGCGCAAGG
>NZ_JAGPXZ010000682.1:0-3354 GCF_018070305.1 Micromonospora sp. M51
GGTCAGGCGGTGGCGATCGCGATCCAGCGATCCGGGGTCGCGGCGGCCGCGCCGGAGTCTATCGACTCGGCCGCGCGGGCCAGACCGGCGCGCAGCGCCTCGGTCAGGTCGCCGTCCAGCGGGCCCTGGGTGGCCAGCGCCGCCGCCGCGTTGACCAGGACCGCGTCCCGGACCGGGCCCGTCTCACCGGCCAGCAGGCGACGGGCCACGCCGGCGTTGTACGCGGCGTCACCGCCGCGCAGGTCCGCCAGGGTGGACCGGGGTACCCCGAGGTCCGTCGCGTCCAGCACAGCCTCGCGTACGGTGCCGCCCTGGGCCGCCCAGACCCGGGTCGGCGCGGCGGTGCTGAACTCGTCCAGGCCGTCCTCGCCGCGCATCACGATCGCCGAGTCCCCACGGGCGGCGAACACGCTGGCCATCACCGGAGCCATCCGCAGGTCGAAGCAGCCGACCGCGCCGGCCCGGGGGCGGGCCGGGTTGGTCAGCGGGCCGAGGAAGTTGAAGAAGGTGGGCACGCCCACCTCGCGGCGGACCGGGCCGGCGTGGCGCATCCCGGGGTGGAACCGGGCCGCGAAGCAGAACCCGATGCCGGCCTCCTCGACACAGCGGGCGACCTGCTCCGGGCCGAGATCCAGGGGGATGCCGAGGAACTCCAGCAGGTCGGCGGTGCCGCACAGGGAGGAGGCGGCCCGGTTGCCGTGCTTGACGACACGGACGCCAGCACCGGCGACCACCAGCGCCGTCATCGTGGAGATGTTGACAGTGTGGGCGAGGTCACCGCCGGTGCCGACCACGTCGAGCGCGGTGCGGCGCAGCTCCTCGGGGAGCGTCACCGGGACGGCTCGGCCCAGCATCGCCTCCACCAGGCCGGCCAGCTCCGCGGGAGTCTCGCCCTTGGCCCGCAGCGCGACGGCGAAGGCGGCGATCTGCGCCGCGCTGGCCGAGCCGGTCATGATCTCGTCCATCGCCCAGGCGGTGTCGGCGGTGGAGAGTTCGTTGCCGCGCAGCAGCGCGTTGAGCAGGTGCGGCCAGGTCCGATCGCCCATGGCGGGCCTCCCGAGCATGCGAAGTGCGGGTGGGCTGGAACCGGCGCCGAGGAGTTCCGGCGCCGTGGGGGTGCCGGAGGAGCCTGGGACGCCAGGCGGGTGCGTGCCTCCGCAGCAGCTCGGCCACCGAGCCCCCGCTGGGCACCGGGACGAGCGGGTGCACCAGCACCGCGTCGGCCTCGGCGTACGCGGCGAGCCATCGGTCGGCGGCGCGCGCGATCACCAGGCAGGTCGGGGGAGCGTCGTCCCGGTCGTCCTTGACCTGTCGGGCGATGCCGATGCCGCCGCCCGGGCTCGCCTCACCATCGAGCAGCAGCAGGTCGATCTCGTAGTCGTCGACCAGCCGGATGGTCTCCGCGTAGGTCGACGCGTCGACGAACTCGATCTGCAGACCGGGCGCGGGTCGGGTGCCGACGGCCATCCGCATGCGGTCGCGGACCTGCGGGTCGTCGCTGTAGAGCAAGACGGTGCAAAGACGATCGCTCATGTCGGCACTCCCACCTCGTAGCTGCCCGGAGATCGTACCGGGCGGCGTGATGTAGCCGACATCCCGCCCGGCGGCACCCGTCGGGGCGTACGTCCGGGCAGCTCAGGCGGGCGCGGCGTCGGCGGCGCGGTCGCGGGCCTCGTCGCGGGCCTCCTGGCGGTCCAGTTCGCGGTCCACCCGGCGTGCCTCCCGCTCGGACTGCTTGACCCACTGCACCACCAGCACGGCGAGCATGGTCACACTGACGAACTCGCCACCGGCCCAGAGGATGCCGCCGGCGACCACCTGGTCCTGCCAGGGGTCGACCCAGCCCAGGTTGAGCGACGGGTACCAGTCGCCCCCGAAGAGCGTGCTGCTCTGCATGATGGTGAGGCCGAGCACGGTGTGGAACGGCACGGAAAGCAGCATCAGCAGGGCGCGCGCCGGGTACGGCCAGCGGCCGGGCAGCGGGTCGAGGCCGAGCAGCGGCCAGAAGAACACGCAGCCGGTCATGATGAAGTGCGCGTGCACCAGCTCGTGCGCCCAGGCGTGTTCCAGGGTGTAGCGGTACAGATCACTGAAGTAGAGCACGAACGGGTTGACCACGAAGATGGCGAACGCCACCAGCGGGAAGCTGTAGACCCGGGCCACCCGGCTGTGCACGATCGCGAGCAGGCGCTTGCGCGGCCCGACCGGCAGGGTCCGCAGGGCCAGGGTCATCGGCGCGCCCAGCGCCAGGAAGATCGGCGCCACCATGGACAGCACCATGTGCTGGATCATGTGCACGGACAGCAGCGCGGTGTCGTACGCGTGCAGCCCGCTGACCGTGACGAGCGCGATGCCGCCCAGCCCGGGGCCGAGGAAGAACACGGTTCGGATGACGGGCCAGCGGTCGCCGCGCAGGCGCAGCCGGTACACCCCGTAGAGGTACAGGCCGGCGGCGAGCACCAGGCCGAGGGCCAGCCAGCTGTCCAGGCGGGTCTCGCTCAGCACCGCGCCGACGGTGAACGGCGGCGGGGCCGAGGTGGCGGCGAAGATCGGATCGACGTGCAGCACGCTTTTCAGGCTAGGCCAGGCGAACCGGACCCCGACGCTGGGGCCACGGAAGGCGCAGGTTTGCCACCCCGCTGATCGCCGGCCCCGGTCAGGGGCAATAATGACGGCGTGACTGCGGCCCCAGCCATTGACAAGAGCCGGATCCACTCTCTGACCCGACCGAACATGGTCAGCGTCGGGACGATCGTGTGGCTCTCCAGTGAACTCATGTTCTTCGCGGCGCTGTTCGCGATGTACTTCTCGATCCGCGCGGCTGCGCCGGAGCAGTGGGAGAAGCACACCGAGGCGCTGAACATCCCGTACGCGACCACCTTCACGGTGATCCTGGTGCTGTCCTCGGTGACGTGCCAGCTCGGCGTCTTCGCGGCGGAGAAGGGTGACGTGCACGCGCTGCGGCGCTGGTTCACCGTCACCTTCGTGATGGGCCTGATCTTCGTCCTCGGCCAGCTGAACGAGTACCGGCACCTGGTCGCCGACGGCATCAAGATCAACGAAGACGGGTACGGATCGGTGTTCTACCTGACCACCGGCTTCCACGGCCTGCACGTGACCGGTGGTCTGATCGCCTTCGTCATCTTCATGGTCCGTACGACCATGGGCCGGTTCACCCCGGCGCAGGCGACGTCGGCGATCGTCGTGTCGTACTACTGGCACTTCGTCGACGTCGTGTGGATCGGGCTGTACGCCATGATCTACTGGCTCCAGTGATCTTGCGCGTCACATTCCGCGCTGCTGCTCCGTCCCCTGAGACAGGTCCAACCGGTTAAGGACACCGCTCATGACTTC
>NZ_JAGPXZ010000683.1:0-3352 GCF_018070305.1 Micromonospora sp. M51
GCGTACCCCTCGATCGTGACCGCGACCCGGGCGGTGGCCGAGCGGCTGCGCGACCAGGACCCGGGGGATCTCGCGGACCCGCTGGTCGCGGACCTGGTGGTGGTGTGGTCAGCGGTGGCGGACCGGCTGCGGTTCCTGATCCGTGAGGTCGAGCGCCGCGCGGCCGAGCAGCGCGACCGGCCCGGCTCGCACGTCGTCTGCCACGGTGACCCGCACCTGGGCAACCTGCTGCTCGGCGCGGACGGGCAGGTCTGGCTGATCGACTGGGACGACGCGGTGCTCGCCCCGCCCGAGTGCTACCTGATGTTCGTGCTCGGCGGGGTGCTCGCCTTCGCACCGATCACTCCCGACCAGCAGCGGGCCGTGCTCGCCGGCTACGGCACGACCGAGGTCGACAGGGCGCGCCTGGCCTGGTTCCTCGCGGTCCGCGCGCTCGACGACCTCAGCGACTGGACCCGGCAGGCGTTGGACCTCGACGCCGAGGCGGCCGACCGGAGCCGCGCGGCGCGGATCGTGCGTGGGCTGGTGTCACCGGTGGGCCTGGTCAGCCTCGCCGACACGGCGTTGCGCGACCTCGACCGACAGCGCTGAGCGGCGGCAGGTCGGCTACGGCGGGCACGTCGGCTACGCGGGCAAAAAGGAAGGCAAAGAGCGAACACGCTCCCTGCCACCTCCAACGTATATCGCACCCCTGGCCTTGCGGCAAGACCAGGGTGGTGCAGCAGAATCTCCAGCCGACGCCCAAATCTGGGAAAATCGGGGGATTCCATGATCGATGTGATCATTGCTGGCGGTGGGCCGACCGGCTTGATGCTGGCCAGCGAGTTGCGACTGCACGGGTTGCACGTGCTGGTGCTGGAGAAGGAGACCGAGCCAACGAGCCACGTGCGCGCGCTCGGCCTGCACGCACGCAGCATCGAGGTGCTGGACCAGCGAGGTTTGCTGGAGCGGTTCCTCGCGGTCGGGCAGCAGCACCCGGTCGGGGGCTTCTTCGCCGCGATCTCCAAGCCGTCGCCGGGCGGGCTGGACACCGCGCACGGGTACGTCCTCGGTATCCCGCAGACCGTCACCGATCGCCTGCTGAGCGAGCACGCCAGCGAGGTCGGCGCCGAGATCCGGCGCGGCAGCGAACTGGTCGGGCTGAGCCAGGACGACAGCGGGGTGACGGTGCGGCTGGCCGATGGCACCCAGCTGCGTGCCCGCTACCTCGTCGGCTGCGACGGCGGTCGCAGCACCGTACGCGAGCTGCTCGGTGTCGGCTTTCCCGGCGAGCCCAGCAGCGTCGAGACCCTGCTCGGTGAGATGGAGGTGGGGGTGCCGCCGGAGGCGGTGGCCGAGGTGGTGGCCGAGGTCCGCAGGACCCACCTCCGATTCGGTCTCGGGCCCCTCGGGGAGGGGGTGTACCGCGTCGTCGTCCCGGCCGAGGGGGTGGTCGAGGACCGCACGGTGCCGCCGAGCATCGAGGACTTCAAACGCCAACTGCTGGTGTACGCGGGCACCGACTTCGGCGTGCACTCACCGCGCTGGCTCTCCCGCTTCGGTGACGCCACCCGGCTGGCCGAGCGGTACCGGGTCGGCCGGGTGCTGCTGGCCGGCGACGCGGCGCACATCCACCCGCCGACCGGTGGGCAGGGGCTCAACCTCGGCATCCAGGACGCGTTCAACCTCGGTTGGAAGCTGGCCGCCGAGATCGCCGGCTGGGCGCCGCAGGGGCTGCTGGACAGCTACCACAGCGAACGTCATCCGGTGGCCGAGGACGTCCTGACCAACACCCGGGCGCAGATGCTGCTGCTCTCACCGGAGCCGGGGCCCCGCTCGGTGCGCCGACTGTTGTCCGAGCTGATGGACTTCGACGACGTCAACCGGTACCTGATTGAGAAGGTCACCGCGATCGGGGTCCGCTACGACTTCGGCGAGGGCCACGACATGCTCGGTCGTCACCTGCGTGACGTACGGCTGAAGCGCGGGCGTCTCTACGAGCTGATGCACCGGGGCCGCGGCCTGCTGCTCGACCAGACCGGTCAGCTCTCGGTCGCCGGTTGGGCGGAGCGGGTCGACCACGTCGTCGATGTCAGCGAGGAGTTGGACGTGCCCGCGGTGCTGCTACGGCCGGACGGCCACGTGGCGTGGGCCGGCGACGATCAGAGCGACCTGCTCGGCCAGCTGTCCAGGTGGTTCGGCGCGCCGGTCGCCTGAGCGGTCAGCGCTCGGTGAGGAACGCGCTGTCGACCAGTTGGCGGGGCGACCGGGCGCCCCCGAGGCTCTTGGCCTGGTACATGGCCGCGTCGGCGCGGCTGAGCGCGTCGGTGAGCTGGGCCGGGCCGGTCACCGGGGCCAGCCCGACGGAGGCGGTGACCCGGACGCTGCACCCGCTCAGCCGGATCGGCGCGGCGACGGTCTCGCTGAGCCGGCGGGTCGAGTGCTCGATCCAGCGGCGGTCGACGGTGGGGCTGGAGAGCAGACCGGCGAACTCGTCGCCGCCGAGGCGGGCCACGAGGTTGTCCCCGGCGAAGCCGGCGAGCCGCTCGGCCACACTGATCAGCACCTGGTCGCCGGCGGCGTGCCCGTACCGGTCGTTGATCTGCTTGAAGTCGTCCAGGTCGAGCACCACGGCGATCAGCGGCTGGCCGGCGGCGTCGGTGAGCAGGGCGGCAGCCAGGCGGTAGAAGGCGCGTCGGTTGGGCAGTCCGGTGAGCGGGTCGTGGCTGGCGGCGTGCCGCTCGGCGGCCAACTCGGCCTGGAGGTGGCTGATCTCGGCCTCGGCGCGCACCGCGCGGCGGCGTAGTTGCCAGGAGGAGAGCAGCGCGCCGGCCGCGCAGACGCCGGAGGCGACACTCATCGGATCCGGCACGAACCCTCCCATCGCCGCGACCGCCTCCAGCCTTCGGTTGACGCGGCGCGCCGCGTCGGGCCCAGTTTTGCCTGATCGTTGCCCGTGTGGGGGTAACACAAAGTGAACGGATGGGCACCGATCATGTGCGTTATCATGCTCGCCGTCGGATGCAGATGCAATAGCAGATGCACGTGCAGAACCGTCCAATGTCGATACCGCACCCCCTCGCCGTTACCGCTCCTCCCACGGCCACCGGCGGGCTCGTAACAGAAAGACGCCTCCATGCATCAGCCACCCAATGGCGTACCGATCCCTCAGTTGCCCCCGCTGAGCTGGCAGAAGAGCCGCCGCAGCAACCCCAGCGGCAACTGCGTCGAACTCGCCGAGCTGCCCGGGGGAGCGGGCATAGCGGTCCGCAACTCACGACACCCGGAGGGGACGGCCCTGATCTACACAGTGGACGAGATCGCCGCCTTCGTTCTCGGCGCGCGGGACGGTGACTTCGACCACCTGATCAAC
>NZ_JAGPXZ010000684.1:0-3351 GCF_018070305.1 Micromonospora sp. M51
GCGCTCCTGGCCGCCTGCAGCGCCGCGTCGGTGGGCGCCACCGTGCGCAGGCGGGCGAAGAGGCCGGGCACCGGCTGCCACCGCAGCACCCAGATCGGATCGGCGCCGCCCGCGGAGAGCCGCTCCAGCTGACCGTCGTAGGGCGGGTCCGCCGGTTGCGGGACGTACCTGTCGCCCTCCAGGTGGACCTCCTCGGCGACGGCGGCGCTGCGGGCGAGGGAGAAACTGACCGGCGCCGCACCGCCGAGATCCAGTTGGGCGCTCTCCAGGCCGGCCGCCGACCGCCAGCTCAGGTAGCGGGCGTGAGCCGGGTCGACGCCGAAGTGCAGCAGACCGGGGTCCTTTCCGACCAGATCAGGCCGGGTGAGTGCCCCCGGCACCCCGGGGGCCGCCGCCGGCGTGGCCGCCTGGTCTGCCGGTTTCGCCCCCGTCCACGGCACCCGCACGGGCAGCCCACCGCCGCCCGCCACGCCGAGGCCGAGCACGGTCACCACGCCGAGCGCCGTCCCGCCCACCGCGGCCCATCGCCGCATCCGCCGGGCCCGGCCCCGGGCAACCGCCCCGCTGGTCAACCGGCTGATGTCCACCTGACCCTCGGCGTGCTTCCGCAGGGTGGAGATGATCCGCTCGTCGAGGTCTGTCACGGTCGGCTCCCGTTGCTGGCCGGGGCACCGCAGCGCTCCCGGAGGTTGGCGAGCGCCCGCATCGCGTGGGTACGGACGGTGACCGGCGAGCAGTTCAGGATCTGCGCGATCGTCGCGTCGTCGAGGTCCTCGTAGTAGCGCAGCACCAGGACCGCCCGCTGACGGTCGGGCAGGCCCAGGATCAGCCGCCACATCTCGTCCCGGTCGGCCGCTTCGCCGCCCAGGTCGCCCCGGTGCGCCCGCTCGGCGAAGGTGTCGACGACCAGTTCCCGGCTGGACCGTCGCCTCCACCAGGAGATGTTGGCGTTGACCAGCATCCGGCGCACGTACACGTCCGGACGGTCGGCACGGGCGATCCGGCGCCACTGCACGTACGCCTGGGACAGCACGTCCTGGGCAAGGTCCTCGGCCCGGTGCTCGTCACCGGTCAGCAGCCGGGCGAGCCGGACCAGCGCCGGACCCCGGCTGCTGACGTACTCCTCGAAGGTCACACCCTGCAGACGCGCCCAGCGCCCGCGAGCGTTGACCCGGTCAGCGGTGTGAGTGGTCGCGGAAGCCGCGGCGGGTCTTGCGGCCCAGATAGCCGGCGGTGACCAGGTGCTCCAGCAGCGGCGCGGGCGCGAAGCCCGGCTCGCGCAGCTCCAGGTACAGCTCGCGTTGGATGGCCAGGGAGACGTCCAGCCCCACCACGTCCAGCAGCTCGAACGGGCCCATCGGGTAGCCGCAGCCCAGCTTCATGGCGTGGTCGATGTCGTCGGCCGTGGAGTAGCTGGCCTCCAGCATCTTCACCGCGTCGTTCAGGTACGGGAAGAGCAGCGCGTTGACGATGAACCCGGACCGGTCGCCGCAGACCACGCCGGTCTTGCCGAGGGCGGCGCAGACGGCGCGGGCGGTGGCGGTGGCCTCCGGGGAGGTGCGGATGGTGCGGACGACCTCGACCAGCGGCATGACCGGCGCCGGGTTGAAGAAGTGCAGCCCCACCACGTCGGCCGGCCGCTGGGTGGCCATCGCCACGTCGATCACCGGCAGCGACGAGGTGGTGGTGGCCAGCACGACGCCCGGCTTGCAGATCTCGTCGAGGCTGGCGAAGAGGGCCTTCTTGACGCTCAACTCCTCGACGACCGCCTCGACCACCAGGTCGACGTCGGCGAGGTGGTCGAGCGTGGCGGACCAGCTGATCCGGCCCAGCGCGGCGTCCCGGTCGGTCTCGGCGAGCTTGCCGCGCACCACGCCCTTGTTCAGCGAGGTCTTCACCGCCTCGCAGACCTTCGCGGACTTCTCCGCGCCGCGGGTGACCGAGACGACCTCGTAGCCGGCCTTCGCGAACACCTCGATGATCCCGGTGGCCATCGTCCCGGAACCCACCACGCCCACCTTCGCGATGGCGCGAGCCCCGTCGGCGAGCGCCGACTCCGTGGCCAGCGGCGTCGCCTCATCCGGTACGACCACCGGGGAGCCGGGCCGCTCGTAGGTGTAGAAGCCCCGGCCGGACTTCCGGCCGAGCAGTCCCGCCGTCACCATCTGCTTGAGCAGCGGCACCGGGGCGTGCCGGCGGTCCCGCCCGCCGCGCCGGTACATGGTATCGAGGATCTCGTACGCGGTGTCCAGACCGATGAGGTCCATCAGCGCCAGCGGGCCCATCGGCAGGCCGCAGCCGAGCTTCATCGCGGCGTCGATGTCCTCCCGGGTCGCGTAGTGCGACTCGAACATGCCGACGGCGTGGTTGAGGTAGCCGAAGAGCAGCGCGTTGGCGATGAAGCCGGCCCGGTCGTTGATGGTGACGTCGACCTTGCCGAGCCGGGCGCAGAGCGCCTCCACGTCGGCGACCACCTCGGGCGCGGTGACGACGGTGCGGACCACCTCGACCAGCTTCATCACCGGGGCCGGGTTGAAGAAGTGGATGCCGATCACCTGGTTGGGTCGGCTGGTGGCCACCGAGATCTCGGTGACGCTCAGCGACGAGGTGTTGGTGGCGAGGATCGTGTCGGGGCGGCAGACCCGGTCCAGCTCCGCGAAGATCCGCTGCTTGAGGTCCAGGTGCTCGGGCACCGCCTCGATGACCAGGTCGACGGAGTGCAGCGCGTCCAGCCCGACCGCGAAGTGCACCCGCTCGTGCAGGGCGTCGCGGTCCGCCTCGGCGAGCTTGCCCTTGGCGACCGCCCGGTCGGTGGAGCCCTTCAGGGTGGCCCGGCCGCGTTCCAGGGCGGGTGCGGAGATCTCCACGGCCACCACGTCGATGCCGTTGCGGGCGAAGACCTCGACGATGCCGGCACCCATGGTGCCCAGCCCGACCACGCCTACGGTGCTGAACTCGCGCGCCACGACCGGCCTCCCCAGAGACTCCGCACGACCACTGAACGGCCGCTAAGGTTATGCGCGCGAGTCTGCCACGTGACGGTGAGTTGTCGAGACGCCGTGGCATATTTCACCCACGGCACGGCGCTGCTTTCCGGCCGACCGTCGGGCCGTCGGTCAGGCGGTCGACCCGCTGGTCAGGGCCAACAACTCGGCGACGAACTCCGCCGGGCGCTCCAGGTGCGGGCTGTGTCCGCAGGCGGGCAGCACCACCTCGTGGTACGCCCCGCCGGCCGCCGCGTACCGGTCGAGCACCGCCCGGGTCTGGCCGACCATCGGCTGCGGCGGGCAGGCGTCCGCGCCGGGCCAGCCGGGCACCAGGTCCAGCGACCCGAGGTACGCCAGGTCGTAC
>NZ_JAGPXZ010000685.1:0-3348 GCF_018070305.1 Micromonospora sp. M51
TCCCCTACTACATCCCGGAGTTCGCGCCCACCCCGACAGAACCGGTGCTCAACCTGTCGGGCTGTATGGCGGCGGCCACCATCTACGCGCTCTACCCGCTGTTCAAGGCGGACCTGGCGGCGGAGGACGTGGTGGTGGACGCCAAGTCGGGGTCGAGCGGCAGCGGCACCGGCAGTGTGGAGCATCCGGCCGTACGCGACGGGAACGTCCGGGTGCACAAGCTGCACGGTCACCGGCACTCCCCCGAGGTGCGCCAGGCCCTCACCGACCTGACCGGTCGGGCTCCGGACCTGCAGTTCTCCACCTTCAGCCTGCCGGTCGCGCGCGGCGTCATGGTCTCGGCGTACGGGCGGCTGAAGCCCGGTGCGGGGGAGAGCGACGTGCGCCGGGCGTTCGCCCGGGCGTACGCCGACGCGCCCTTCGTGCGGGTGGCGGCCGGGCGGTCCCCGATGGGGATGCCGATGCTCAAGACGGTCGTGGGCGCCAACGTCGCCGAGGTCGCGGCGGTGGTGTCCGGTGACCGCTGGGTGGTGGTGTCCGCCCTGGACAACCTCATCAAGGGCGGCGCCGGCCAGGCGGTGCAGGCGATGAACCGAATCCACGGAATGGACGAACGGCTAGGACTCCCGGAGGCCGGCGGATGGCCGTGATGAATAACGAGGCGTTGGCGGGGATCTTCCCCTACCGGCCGCTGTACGTGGTCAAGGTGGGCAGTTCGAGCCTGCGGCACGCCTCCGTCTACGACGACCTGGCCGCGCTGAGCGCGGGCGGTGCCCGACTGTTGCTGGTCGCCGGCGGCGCGGCCGACATCGCTGACTACTACGCCGGTATCGAGCGCCCGATGCGGATGCTGCGACTGGCCTCCGGCGACGAGGTGCGGTACTGCCCGCCCGACGAGATGCCGCACATCGTCGCCGCGTACGAACAGCTGACCCTCCCCCGGATCCGGGAGAACCTGGGCCAGCGTGAGTTGACGGTTTACGCCGCGACGGCCACGCCGGAGGGGCTGGTCACGGGCACCCCGAACCGGCCGCTGCGGGTGGTCGAGGGTGACCGGCAGCGGCTGGTCCGCGACCACCGCGCCGGCGCGGTCTCCGCGGTGGACGTGGCGCGGCTGCTGTCCCTCCTGGACACCTTCGACGTGGTCTGCGTGTCACCGCCGGTGACCGCGAGCGACGGCGGCGCGCCGATCAACGTCGATGCCGACGTGCTCGCCGCCGAGGTGGCGAACGCGCTCGACGCCGATCACCTGCGCCTGGTGACCGGCACCCCGGGCCTGCTCGCCGACCCGTCCGACCGCACCAGCACCCTGCCGCACCTGTGCAGTGGTGAGGGAATGACGTACGCGAGCGGACGGATGCGGCAGAAGGTCCGGGCGGCGGAGCTGGCCCTGAAGGGGACCGCTGACGTCGCCATCACCGGCCCGCACACCGCAAACACCCACGGCGGTACCCGGTTCTGGCGGGCCGCCGCACCGGAGCCGGACCTGGACCTGCTGACCCGCATGGTGGAGATCTCCTCGGTCTCCGGCGGCGAACGGGAACTGGCGCTGTACCTGCTGAAGTGGCTGACCGAGAAGGGCGTGCACGCGGTCATCGACCCAGCCGGCAACCTGGTCGCCACGCGCGGCAGCGGGCCACGCCGGCTGCTGATGCTCGGCCACCTGGACACCGTCCCCTACCGCTGGCCGGTGGCCTGGGACGGTGCCGCGCTGACCGGCCGGGGCTGCGTGGACGCCAAGGCCAGCCTGGCCGTGTTCCTGCAGACGCTCGTGGAGTTCGAACCACCCGAGGGTGTCACGGTGCGGGTGGTCGGCACCGTGGAGGAGGAGCGGACGGCGTCCGGTTCGCTCTACGCGCGTGACCACTACCCGGCGGACGCGGTCATCATCGGCGAGCCCAGCGGCGCCGGTGCGGTGACCATCGGCTACCACGGCGTCTGCAAGGTGCGGATGGATGTCGCCCGGACCACCGGTCACACGGCGGGCAAGGAACGGCGGACCGCCGCCAGTTCCCTCGTCGACCTCATCGGCGAGGTCGAGGCCGAGGTCGGCAAGTGCAGTCCGGAAGCGTTGTTCGCGGTGCTCGATCTGGCCTCGGGCGGCTCCGGTGGCACGCAGACCGCCTCGGCGGTGCTGGATGTCCGGGTCCCGCCGGGAACCGAACTGGACAGCATGCTGTCCGTCTTCGAGGACGGTGAGCTGCTGCTCGCCACGCCGCCGGTGAGCACACCCCGGACCGATCCGCTGGTACGGGCGTTCACCCGGGCGCTGCGCGCGGCGACCGGTGACGCTCCACGGCTGCTCGCGAAGAAGGGGAGCAGCGACATGAACACGCTCGCCACCAGGTGGCGCGGCGTTCCGATGGTGGCGTACGGGCCGGGAGATGCTCACCTGGACCACACGCCCGACGAGCGGCTGTCAGCCGACGAGTACCGGCGGGCGCGGACGGTGTTGTCCGCCGCCGTACGGGATTGGTGTGTGCGGTGATGGACGAGATCGATCTGCTTCGGGAGCAGGCCAGCCGGGCTCGCCGGCTGGTGGTCGACATGGCGGCCAGCGGGGTCGGGTGTCACCTCGGCGGCAGCCTTTCGGTGGTGGACATCCTGGTCGCCGCGTATGCCGTCGCCCGGTCCGAGCCGGGCACGGAGGTCGTCCTCAGCAAGGGCCACGCGGCGGCCGCCCTCTACGCGGTGCTGCACGAGGTCGGCGTCATCGAGGAGAACCCGGCACCCCGGTACGGCCGCGCCGGGTCGCCCTACACCGGACATCCCGGCCCGAAGGTGCCCGGCGTCCGGGTCCCCCCCGGCAGTCTCGGCCACGGGCTCGCGTACGCGGTCGGCTGGGCCCTCTCCCGACGGTTGCTGAACCGGCCGGGCGGGGCCATCGCGGTGGTCGGTGACGGCGAGTTGCAGGAGGGCCTGGTCTGGGAGGCGCTACAGGTGGCCCAGGCCAAGCGGGTCGGCGGGCTCACCGTGGTGGTGGACCTCAACGGTGGCCAGAACGACGGGTACGTCTCGGACATCTCGCCGCTGACCGACCTGCCGGCCCGGCTGGCCGCGTTCGGGTTCGAGGTGGCCGAGGTCGACGGGCACGACATCGAGAAGTTGGTGCGGACGATGGCGCCGACCGACCGGCCGCTCGCGGTGCTGGCCACCACGGTGAAGGGCAAGGGCGTGCCGGCCACCGAGGGCAAGGCCGGCTCGCACTACGTGAAGATCAGTCCCGCGCGGGCGCGGCAGTGGAAGGCGGCGATCCGGTGATGACGGCCACGGTGTCCGCGCGGGAGGCGTACCGGCTCGAGCTGACCGAGCTGGCCGCGGACGACCCGCGCATTGTGTGCCTGGAGG
>NZ_JAGPXZ010000686.1:0-3313 GCF_018070305.1 Micromonospora sp. M51
CTGTGCTGCCGAACGGCAACCAGGCCTGATCGTCTGCATTCGAGCCCCCGGTAGCCGTCCACCAGGACGGCGCGCCGGGGGCTCGGCCGTAGCTGCCGAACCACCCTCCGACGCCGGCCGCACCGGTGATCGACTCGGCATTGCGGAAACCGCGCCAACCGCCCGACCCCGGCAACCGACGTCGCCCACCCCAAGATCGTGCTCGATCCTGGATGTAGGGGTGTCGGGCGCGGGCGGATGCGACTACATCCAGGATGTTGCGTGATCTTGCGAACGGCAGCGGCCGCGTGAACGGCCGCGCGTGAGGAGTCGCGCAGCCGCGCCGGAGCGGTGGCGGGCTGGGCCGGACCGGCGGAGCGCGGGTGGCGTCGAGCCTCAGGCCCGCAGCTCGGCGGCGAGGTCGCCGATCGACGCCATCGCGTACCGCTGCATTGCCGGGCCGAAGGTGATGCGGGTCGCGCCCTGCCGGCCCAGCTCGGCCACCGACTCCCGGTCCGGGCCGGCGACCATGTTGATCGGCCCGGAGATGCCGTCCCGCAGCTGCGGGAGCAGCTGCGGCGGCGCCAGGATCGGGTAGACGCAGTCGGCTCCGGCCGCCACGTAGAGGCGGGCGCGTTCCATCGCCTCGACGGGGTCACCCGTCCCGACCAGGAACGTGTCGACGCGCGCGTTGATGAAGAGCTCCTCCCCCGCCTCCGCACGCACCTCGGCCAGCCAGTCCGCGTGCCGCCGCGGATCCTTCAGGGTGCCGTGCCCGTCCGAGTCCTCCAGGTTGCAGCCGACGGCACCGGCCTCCACCAGTCGCCCGACCAACTCACGAGGGGCCAGGCCGTAACCACCCTCGACGTCGGCGGACACGGGGACGGAGACGGCGCGGACGATGCGCGCGACCGCCGCGAACATCTCGTCCGGCGGGGTCGCGCCGTCCTCGTAGCCGAGCGACGCGGCGACGCCCGCGCTCGGGGTCGCGAGCGCCGGGTAACCGGCGTCGGCGAGTACCCGGGCACTGGCCGCGTCCCAGGGGCCTGGCAGGACGAGCGGGTCACCGGCGGCACGGTCGTGGTGCAGGGCACGGAAGGTGGCGGTGGTCATCGTTCGGTCTCCCGGCGGGGCTGCGAAGGGGCGGGCTCAGGCGGTGTATCCGCCGTTGGAGTCAAGCACGGCGCCGGTGATGTACGAGGCCGCGGGGCTGGCCAGGAACGCGATGGCCTCGGCGGGACCGCTGACCCGTTGGATCGCGAGGCTGGACACCAGGCCCGTGAGCATCTCCGGGTCCGGCGGCACGCGCTGCGCGCGTTCTATTTGATCTTGCGGGTGGTGCGGACCACGATGTCCTCGTACTCCGGGTGCTTGACCAGCCAGTCGGCGAGGAACGGACAGATCGGCACAACGGTCCGGCCCTTGCTCCGCGCGTCGTCCAGCACCGCCCGCGCCAGCGTCGACCCGACGCCCCTGCCCTCGTACGCCGGATCGGCCTCGGTGTGGGTGTAGGCGATGATCGAGCCGGTCAGCTGGTAGGTGACGAACCCGGCGACCGCGCCCGCCTCGTCGCGCGCCTCGAAACGCTCCCGCGTCGGCGCGTCTGTCACGGTGAACTGCACAGTGCCATCCAACCACCCGCGCCGACGGCCCCCGCCGCGAGGCCGGCAGCGAAGGGCGACGTCACGCGCATCGTCGCGCCCGAAACGGGAACACGACGCCCGCCGGGAGCACCCCGAAACGGGGACACGACGCCCGCCGGGAGCACCGTGGGAGGAGACACGCCACCATGACGAACGCGTCGACGGACGGCGGCTTCGCCGTCGTCGAGATGTTCACGTCCCAGGGCTGCAACAGTTGCCCTCCGGCCGAGGAGTTGCTGAGCGAGATCGAACGCGACGCCCGGGCGCATGGACAGAACGTCTTCGCCCTCGGGTTCCACGTCGACTACTGGGACAACCTGGGGTGGCCCGACCAGTTCGCGGACCCGGCGTACACCGCGCGCCAGGAGGCCTACGCCCGGGCGTTCGGCACCAGGGGTCTCTACACCCCGCAGATGGTCGTCAACGGCAGCGTCGAGTTCGTCGGTTCGGACCGTCGCCGGGCGGCCAGCACGATCATGTCCGCCATGTCCTCGAGGGCCACCACCGCGCTGACGCTCTCCGTCGCCGGCTTCGGCGGAGACCGGGTGCTGGTGGACTACCGCACCGAACGGCCGCCGGCGGGCGCGGTGTTGAACGTGGCGGTGGTGCAGCGGGGCCTGGACAGCGACATCGCCCGGGGCGAGAACGCCGGGCGGACGCTGCGGCAGGACAACGTCGTCCGCGCCTTCAGGTCGGTGGTCCTGGACGCCGAGCGGGGGCAGGTGGAGCTGGCGACACCGCCCGATCTCGATCCGCGCGACGCCAGCGTGGTCGGCTATGTCCAGGAGAGCGGCGAACGGGCCATCGTCGGGGCGACGGCCGTCGCGCTGCCCACCGAGTAATCTCGGCACGTGCGGATGATGGGCGGTGCGAGGGGGTCCGGTGGCTGACGCTGACGACGTACGCCGGGTGGCGCTGGCCCTGCCGCACACTGTGGAGATCGCCAGCGACGGTTTCGACTTCCGGGTGGCCGACAAGGGCTTCGTCTGGTCCTATCCGGAGCGCAGACCGGGGAAGCCACGGGTGATCCGGCTCGACATCGCGGTGCTGTTCGTGGGTGACGAGGCCGAGAAACAGGCGCTCCTGCTCGGGGAGCCCGAGGTCTTCTTCACCACGCCCGGCTACGACGGTCTGCCCCTGGTGTTGCTGCGTCTGGCGGCGGTCGACGTCGACCGGTTGACCGAGTTGGTGACGGACGCGTGGCGGATGCGCGTGCCGGACTCGTTACTGGGCGACACCGCGGGCGCCGGCAAATAGCGACATCAGCACGCAACGCGTTCGACACATTGACGTGGATCTCAGTGCTCCACTACCGTGACTGAGAGAGCGCTCTCTCACCTCACCTTTCCCCCAATTCAGACGCAACGCGCTGGACTCGGCGAGGGCCGCAACCGGCGCGCGCGATGGAGGCACGATGAAACCTCCCGTCCCCCACCGCCGGTGGGCCCTGGCCGCCGCCACCGCGCTGGCCCTGGCCGTCGGCGGCCTCGCCATCCCGGTCACCGACGCGGCCGAAGCCGCGCCCGTCGGCGCCGGCAGCTACACCACCACCCCGGTCGGCGCGCTCCCCAGTGGCTGCGGGGCGATGTCCAGCAACCCCCGGCAGTTCGCCACCGCCAACGCGCCGTCCGGGCCGATACCCACCAACGACTGGTGGTCCTCGCTGCTGTGGAAGCGCACCGACTGTTCCT
>NZ_JAGPXZ010000687.1:0-3294 GCF_018070305.1 Micromonospora sp. M51
GAGTACGCGGTCACCAACTCGTTCGGGTTCGGCGGCCAGAACGTGAGCCTGGTGCTGGCGCGCGTCGCCGAGCCGAGGGGGTGATCGAGGCGGCATCCCGGGCGGGCGCGCCCGGACGGCAACGCGGGGGGAACTGTGTGGGAGGGGTTTCAGGGGCATGGACATCAGTGGTATCGACCACATCGAACTCTACGTGGGGGACGCCCGGCAGGCGGCCTTCTACTTCAGCACCGCCGTCGGCTTCGAGATCTGTGGCCAGGGTGGCCCGGAGACCGGGCTGGAAGGGCAGCGTTCACTGCTGCTCTGCCACGGCGACATCCGACTGCTGCTCACCTCCGGTCTGAGCGCAGAGCATCCGGCGGCCCGGTACGTGCAGCGCCACGGTGACGGCATCGCTGTCGTCGCGGTCGGGGTCGACGACGTGTCGGCCGCGTACGCCGAGCTGGTGGGTCGGGGCGCGACCGGCGTGACGCCGCCGACCACCCGCACCGGCGCGGACGCCGAGGTGGTGATCGCCGAGGTGGACGGCTTCGCCGACGTGCGGCACCGGCTGGTGCAGCGCCGGGGCGACAAGGCTGAGTTCCTGCCCGGCGCCATCACCCCGGCGGCCTCGGCGAACGACAACCACCCGCCGGTGCTCGCCGAGATCGACCACCTGGCGGTCTGCGTGCCGCCCGGTCAGCTCGACGAGACGGTCCGGCACTTCGAGGCGCTGTTCGACTTCGCGCAGATCTTCGAGGAGCACATCGAGGTCGACGGGCAGGGGATGAACTCCAAGGTGGTGCAGAGCCCGTCCGGGCGGGTCACCGTGGTCCTGCTCGAACCGGACCGCACCCGGCGGCCGGGGCAGATCGACGCGTTCCTCGACCAGCACGCCGGTGGGGGAGTGCAGCACCTGGGGTTGCGCACCGAGGACATCGTCTCCGCCGTGGAGGCGCTGGGCCGGCGCGGGGTGCGCTTCGCCGGCACCCCGGCCAGCTACTACGACGCCCTGGAGGCGCGGGTCGGCCGGGTGGACGCCCCGCTGGACCGACTGCGCGAGCTGGGTGTGCTTGTCGACTCCGACCACGACGGTCAGCTGTTGCAGATCTTCGCCGAGTCGATGCACGTGCGCCGCACGCTCTTCCTGGAGCTGATCGAGCGGCGCGGCGCGCGGGGCTTCGGCAGCGGCAACATCAAGGCGCTCTACGAGGCCAAGGAGCGGGAACTGGCCGCCGTGGCGGCCACCCCACCGGGGGTGGGGGCATGACCGCTACGGAGTACGAGCCCACGCTGACCGCCGAGGAGCGGGAGCTGCTGCCGTCCGACGATGACGTGCGGCACTACGCCGAGCACGGCTGGTACCTGTCGAAGAAGATCTTCACCGACGACGAGGTGGACGCCCTCGCCGCCGCGGCGGCGCGCTACTACGACGGTGAGCGGGACCGCCGGCTTCCGGTACGCCCACCGAAGCTCGCCTACTGGGACCCGTCCAGGGGGCCGGTGCAGCGGCACAACGACTACGTCCACCACGAGCACGACGGGCTCGGCGCGATCCTGCGCAAACCGTTGATCGGCGCGGTCGCCGCCCGGCTGGCCCAGGCCGACGAGATCCGGGTCTTCCAGTCCACCCTGATCTACAAGCCGCCGATCGACGGGGAGCCCAGCAACATCGTGCCCTGGCACTTCGACAAGCACTACTGGGCGTCCTCGTCGTCGGAGAAGATGCTCACCGCGTTCATCCCCTTCCACGACTGCGGGGAGGAGATGGGCACCATCACCATGGTCGACGGCTCGCACCGGTGGAAGGAGATCGGCGCGGACGACACGGTGGTGCGACACTTCGCCGACCGGGACCGCAGCCAGCTGGAGGAGATGCTGGCCGAGAACGCCGCGTACAACGGCGCGGAGATCCGCAAGATCCCGATGGTGATCCCCAAGGGACACGTGAGTTTCCACCACTGCCGCACCTACCACGGCAGCGGCCCCAACGTCAGCGGTCGCCCCCGACAGGCGATCTCGCTGCACCTGCAGGACGGCGACAACGCCTGGCGGGAGTACCCGCTCTCCGACGGCACGCTCGCCGCGTACAACCACGACGTGCTGGTCCGCCGCACCCACGACGGGCGGCCGGACTACGCGGACCCCGACTACTGCCCGGTCATCTGGCGCCACCGCGCCCAGCAGGGAGGCTGACATGTCACGATACGACTGGGGTAGGACGCACCCGGGCATCGAGCGGTTGGAGCGGGCGGTGACCGACCGCCGCGACGCCGTGGTCAAGCACCCGCTCTACACCAACCTCGACACCCACCAGGCGCTCGTCACCTTCATGGAGCACCACGTCTTCGCGGTCTGGGACTTCATGTCCCTGCTGAAGTCGTTGCAGCGGCAGCTGACCTGCGTCAGCGTGCCGTGGATCCCCACCGGCCCGACCGGCAGTCGTCGCCTCATCAACGACATCGTCATGGTCGAGGAGAGCGACGAGCTGGGCGGCGGCTACATCAGCCACTTCGAGCTGTACGTGCGGGGCATGGCCGAGGCGGGCGCGGACACCACGGCGGTGAACGCCCTCATCGAGCTGCTGCGCGCCGGTCGTCCGGTCACCGAGGCGCTCACCGAGGCGGGGGTGCCCGCCGCGTCGGCGAGGTTCGCGGCGACCACCTGGCAGATCATCGAGTCGACCCCGGTGCACTGTCAGGCGGCGGCCTTCGCGTTCGGCCGGGAGGACCTGATCCCGGACATGTTCACCCAGGTCGTCTCGGTCAACGAGGTCAGCAACCGGCTGCACACGTTCGTCGACTACCTGGAACGCCACATCGAGGTCGACGGCGAACAGCACACCCCGATGGCCATGCAGATGCTCGCCGACCTGTGCGGCGACGACGACAGCAAGTGGCAGGAGTGCGCCGACACCGTCAACACCGCGCTGGCCGCTCGGGCCCGGCTCTGGGACGACATCCTCGCCGCCATCAAGGGGCCGGCGTGACCGACGCCGACAGGGTCCGGCTCTACCGCACGGTCCGGCTGATCCGCCGGTTCGAGGAACGGGCGGTGGAGCTGGTCCACGGCGGGCAGATCGTCGGCGGCATCCACCCGTACCTCGGCCAGGAGGGGGTCGCCGCCGGCGTCTGCGCGGCGCTGGGTGCCGACGACGTGCTCGCCGGCACCCACCGGGGGCACGGGCACGTGCTGGCGCGCGGCGCCGACCCGGCCCGGATGCTCGCCGAGCTGTGCGGCCGGGTCACCGGCCTCAACGCCGGCCGGGGCGGTTCGATGCACGCCGCCGACCTGAGCATCGGCGTGCTCGGCGCC
>NZ_JAGPXZ010000688.1:0-3292 GCF_018070305.1 Micromonospora sp. M51
GGGTGCGTACGCCTGATTTGTCCCCGCCAACCTCATGATCGCCGCGGCGGGGCCGGGGGCGGGGGCCGGGGCGGGGACGGGGAGCGCGCCGGGTGAGGGGTCCGTTCGGGGAGGTTTGGTCGGGCTTGGGTGGGGGATGTGCTGCCGGACGTCTCTGGCGTGATCGCGCGGCTGTGGCCGCGTATCGGCGGCGCGGCGTGCGGACAACACCGACGGTGCGCCACTTGGCGCGCTTTAGGATTGACGAGCGGCGACTCCGGGCATACAGCGCGGTGATGAGGAAAGGAGGACAGCATGGCTGACGTGGCGAAAGCCCGCACATCCCAGAATGGGAGCGAGCCCTCCACCGCGGAGTTGGTGCAACGAGCCACCGAGCAGATCTCCCGCCTCGTGCGGGACGAACTGACGCTGGCCCGGGCGGAGTTGACCCAGAAGGGTAAGCACGCGGGCATCGGGATCGGCCTGTTCGGCGGCGGCGGCGCGCTCGCGTTCTTCGGCCTGGGTGCGCTGGTCGCCACGGCGATCCTGCTGCTCGACCTGGTGTTGCCCGCCTGGGCCGCGGCGCTGATCGTGGCGGTGGCCTGCTTCCTGGTGGCCGGCATCCTCGCCCTGGTGGGCAAGAAGCAGGTCAGTCGTGCCGTCCCGCCGGTCCCGGCGGCCACGGTCCGCAGCCTCCGGGCAGACATGGACACTGTCACCGCCGCGGTGAAGGACAGGGGGCGGCAATGACCGGCAACGGGACCGGCGACACGGAGGCGCTGCGCGAGGAGATTCGTCGCACCAGGGTCGAGCTGGGCGAGACGATGGAGGCGTTGGCCGCCAAGGCCGACGTCAAGGCGCGTCTCAGGGAGTCCGCCGAGCAGGCCAAGGAGCGGATGCGTGAGCAGGCGGCACAGACCGTCGCCCGGGTCCGCGGGCAGGCCGTGCGGGGCGCGGGGATGGCGCGGGCGCGGGCCCACGAGAAAAGCGAGTTGGTGCGCGCACAGGCGTACGACAAGGGCGAGTTGGTGCGCCGCAACCCGATGCCGTGGGCGGCCATCGCGGCCGGTGCGGTGGCCACCGTTGTGGTGTTGATGATCGTGCGGGGGAGGCGTAGGTGAGTAAGAGCATCGGCAGGGTCGCGTACCGGCCGGTCGGCGTGTTGATGGGCATCGCCGCGGGGGCGGTGGCCGGGGCGATCTTCCGGCAGGTCTGGAAGGTCACTGCGGGCGACGGTGAGGCGCCCAACGCGACCGACGAGGATCGCGGCTGGGGCGAGATCCTGGCGGCCGCGGCATTGCAGGGCGCCATCTTCGCGGTCGTCCGGGCCGCCGTGGACCGGGGCGGCGCGGTCGGCGTACGCCGGATGACCGGCAGCTGGCCGGACTGACCAGACAGCGACGTCAGCCCCCTTCCCGCATCGATGGGAAGGGGGCTTTCGCATGGCATCACCCGCCACCCGGCACGCCTGAGGCATCCGTCAGGTCACATGTCGGAGAAATTCGTCGGAGAGGTCGTGACAGACTTTTTGCGTCCGTGATTTGCTGGTCCCCGCTGTTGCGAGATGGCGTGGGTTGAGAGAAGTCTCCTTCGTGGGGCCGCCTCAGGCACCGCTGCTCAAAAACGGCCAATCGGCCGGACGGCGTGCACGGCCGCCAGTTTTTAGAGGGAGATACACATGGCTCAGGGAACCGTGAAGTGGTTCAACGCTGACAAGGGCTTCGGCTTCATCACCGTCGATGGTGGGGGTGCTGACGTGTTCGTCCACTTCTCGGCCATCCAGACCAGCGGCTACCGCTCGCTGGAGGAGAACCAGCGGGTGGAGTTCGAGATCGCGCAGGGTCAGAAGGGCCCGCAGGCCGAGCAGGTCCGTCCCATCTGAGTAGGACGGCCGGCCCCGCCGGCCAGTGGGACGATCCGGCCCAAGGGTAACTGTGCAGCCCCGCATCCCATCGGGATGCGGGGCTGCACACGTGTTCGGGCTCCCCAGTGGAGCGAGCGCTCAGCGTCGACGCGAGCGCAGACCGAGCCAGAGCACCACCAGCCCGGCCAACGCCACGAGCGGACCGACCACCGCCCAGATCTTCTGGTCGGTCATCACGCTGCCGTCGACGTAGCCGAGGCCCTGGACCGTCCACACCGCGCCGATCACCACGGCCAGCAGGCCGAGGGTGAGCGGAAGCCAGCCCCTCATCGCGTCCCCTCTCCGCCGCCCCGGGCGGCACGCCGCCGTCCAGCATCGCCGGCCGGACGGTGCGACGCGAGCACCCCGGGCGCGCGGGTCACCACCGGTCGTGCACCTGCGGGCGGATCAGCTCGTCGTAGGTCTCGCGGACGGCTGTCAACTGCTCGTCGGTGAGCGGGGACAGGGCGGCCGCCGCGGCGTTGCGTCGGGCCTGGTCGGCGTCGCGGGCACCGGGGATGACCACTGTGACGCCCGCCTGGTCCAGCACCCAGCGCAGTGCGAACTGCGCCATCGTGCGGTCCGCGTCGACCAGCGGGGCCAGCCGGCGTACGGCGGCAAGACCTCGGTCGAAGTCGACTCCGGAGAACGTCTCCCCGACGTCGAAGGCCGCGCCGTGCCGGTTGAAGTTGCGGTGGTCGTCGGCGGGGAACTCGGTGTGCTCGTCGTAGCGGCCGGAGAGCAGGCCGCTGGCGAGCGGCACGCGGGCGATGATGCCGACCCCGGCTGCCGCCGCGGCGGGCAGCACCCGCTCCAAGGGCTTGTGGCGGACCGCGTTGAGGATGATCTGGACGCTCGCCACCCCCGGTCGGGCGATCGCGGTGAGGGCCTGGTCGCAGGTCTCGACGCTGACCCCGTACCCGGCGATGGCCTTCTCGGCGACCAGGGTGTCCAGGCCGTCGAAGACCTCGTCGGAGGAGAAGACCGCGGTGGGCGGGCAGTGCAACTGGACCAGGTCGAGGGTGTCCATGCCCAGGTTGGCCCGGGAGCGGTCGGTCCACTGCCGGAAGTTGGCCAGGGTGTACGCCTCGGGCCGCTGCTCGACGCGGCGGCCCATCTTGGTGGCGACGGTCAGCCCGGCGTCGGGTCGGGTGCGCAGGAAGCGGCCGATCAGCTGCTCGCTGCGGCCGTCGCCGTACACGTCGGCGGTGTCGAGGAAGGTGACCCCGGCGTCCACGGCGGCGGCGAGCACCGCCATCGCGTCGTCCTCGCTGACGGTGCCCCAGTCGGCCCCGAGTTGCCACGCGCCCAGGCCGACCGCGCCAACGGTCCGGCCGAGCCGGTTGAAGCTGCGCTGTTCCATGCCCCGAGCCTAGTGATCGGGTTGCCACGGTGCCAGGCGAGCCGTAC
>NZ_JAGPXZ010000689.1:0-3280 GCF_018070305.1 Micromonospora sp. M51
CAGGACCGACCGCACCAGTAAGGCGTCGAGCAGCACGCCGAAGGCGACCAGGAACCCGACCTCGATCAGCATCACCAGCGGAAGTGAGGCGAGGACCGCGAACGTGGCCGCTAGGACCAACCCCGCCGAGGTGATGACGCCACCGGTGGCGGCGAGGGCTTTGAGCATGCCCTCTCCGGTGCCGAGACGCACAGTCTCCTCCCGAGCCCGGCTGGTCAGGAAAATGTTGTAGTCGATGCCGAGCGCCACCAGGAACAGGAACGCCAGCAGCGGCACCGAATAGTCGACGCCCTTGAACCCGAGGATCGTGTCGAAGACGAACACGCTGCCGCCGAAGGCTGCGGCGAATGAGACGATCACGGTCGCCATCAGGACCAGCGGGGCCACGATCGCTCGGAGCAGTAGCCCGAGGACGATCAGGACGACGATGAGCACCAGCGGGATCACCAGCTTCTCGTCGCGGGTGGTGGTGACCTCGGTGTCGAGGTTTTCCGCGCTCGGCCCGCCGACGATCGCCTCCGCCCCGTTCACCGCGTGCACGGCGGTACGCACCCGCTTGATCGTGTCGTACTCCGCGGCGGTGTCCGGCGCGTCGGTTGGGAACACGGAGATGTCGGCCCACCCTCCGCTGGTCTGCCCCGGGACGGCCAAGGCCACACCGCGAGTGCCCTGGACGACGTCGAGCACCCGCTCCTGGTACGCCGGCCGTGTGAAAATCGTCATCGGTTGGCCGCCGAGCTCCGGGAAGTGCTGGCGGAGGACGCTGAAGCCGGTGACCGACTCCGGCGCGGACAGGAACTGGTCCTGCTCCCGGAGGGCGCCGGTATTGCCCGCCAGCCCGATGGCGAGCACGCCGAGGACTCCGAGCGAGCCTAGCGTCGCCACCCACCGTCGGCGGCTGATGGCGGTGCCGAGCCGTCCCCACAGCCCCGGCTTCTCCTGGACGGCCGTGTCGAACCGCGGGATGGCCGGCCAGAAGATCCGCCTGCCGAGCACCACGAGCACCGCCGGGAACAGCGTCAGCATGGCCACCAGCGCGCACAGGATGCCGGCCGCGCCGATCGGGCCCAACCCGCTGGTGCTGTTCAGGTCGGCGACAAGCAGGCAGAGCAGGCCAGCGATCACGGTGGCCGCGGACGCGACGATGGCCGGCGCCGCGCCGCGTAGCGCGTGGACCATCGCGACCCGGACGTTCTCGTGGTGGTGCAGCGTCTCCCGGTACCGGGCGATGAGCAACAGCGCGTAGTCCGTGCCGACGCCGAATACCAGGATCGTCAGCAGCGCCGAGTTCTGGTCGTTGATCACGATGCCGAAGCCCTTGACGAGCAGGTAGACGGTCGCCATCGCGGTCAGTGCGGCCGCGCCCACAGCCATGAGCGGGATGAGCCATAACACCGGGCTGCGGTAGGTGAGAATCAGCAGGAGCGTGACGACGACGACGGTGGTGAGGAAGACCTGCAGGTCGATGCCGTCAAAGACGGCGTCCATGTCGCCGTCGACCGCGGCGGGTCCGGTCACGTCGAGTTCCAGGCCGGCGGGGCGGTCCTTCGCAGCCTCACGCAATGGGCCGACGATGGTCTCGGGTGCGCCGTAGGTCGTGCTCACGTCGAGGGTGAACATCATCGCCTTGCCGTCGGTGGAGGGTTTCGTCGCTGAGTCCTCGTCGTCCTCGCCGCCCGCCGTCGTCGCCTTCGGCGGGTACCGCTTGGCAAGGGTGTCGTGGTGGCGCTCGACCGACGCGCGGTCGGCGTCGGTCAAGCCGCCGGCACGGTGGTACACGAAGACGAACGTGTTGTCCTCACCGCCGGGGAGGCTGTCCTCCAGCACGGCCACCTTGGTGGACTCGGCGCTGGCCGGCAGGGTGTCCACGGCTTTGTCGGTGGTTACCGAGCTCAACTTCCCGCTCAGCGGCACCATGACCGCCGCCAGCGCCACCCACAACCCGATCACCAACCATGGCACCCACCGGCCTGCCAAGCGACCGGCCGGTGCGTCCCCGGGCGGTGCCGCATTGACTGCCATCACTAGCTTCCTCCATACGGGTCACATCGCTTATCTGATGTCGACTTCGTACCGAGCGAATCTGAGACGACCGTTAATGCGCCGGTCAGGCCGAATGGCCGAGCCAGATGCCGAACGCACGCACCAGCGTGGCGGGGTCCAGATCCTGCGCGGTGGGCAAGGCCCGGGCGACGCAGCCGTCGGGCCGGAACAGCTAGGCGTCGACGTCGATCCGGTCCGTGCGGGTGGCGACGGTATTGACCGTCCGGTCCACGCGGCCGCGGCGTCGCGGACATCTGCGCGGTCGGCGAGGCCGAGCAGAAGCACACGACCCTCACGCGGCAGGTCCGCGGACCGGATCACGTGCACAGGATCCGAATCGGCAGGTCGTCGTCTCTCACTCCTGCCCGAGATCATGCCGGCAGTGGAGATCGGTTGCCGGCTCGGCCGTACGCACTGGGGTCGGGGCCTGGCCACCGAGGCGGCCCAGGCGGTCGTCGCGCGCACTCGTGCCGAGCTCGACCTCGGGCGGCTGGTCAGCATTCACGTCGTCGGCAACGAGGCGTCCGCTCGGGTGATGGTCAAGCTGGGCATGTCGTTGGATCGCGAGACTGTGCAGCCGGGCACCGGCCGCCGGGTCCGGGTGTACGCGATGGACCTGTAGCGCGGCGTCGAGGCATGAGCCTGGCGGTCAGCGTTGGCCGGGCCGACGTGCGAAGCGCGTCACGATTGGCGAAGCGCGTGAGCGATCTCCTGCCGCAGCAGTGCGGCCTCGTCGTCGCTGTCGCACAGCAGCAGCACCGTGAACTCTGGCCGACCGACCGGAAACGCCCAGTGCCGCACGGCCTGCGACAGGACCCGGAACAGCGTGTTCCGGTCGTCAGCGCTGCTCGACAGCATCCGGGACACGTTGTCGACGACGATCAGGTACCCGTCCGCGGGCAGCCAGTTCAGATCACGAAGACAGTCGGACAACGCGTCCCAGTTCCAACCGAAGTAACCGGGGAAGAGCAGCGCGTCGGAGAACTCGTAGAAGGCGAGGTCCGCGTCCGCCATCCTCGTTCCGTCAAGTCGGGCGACGACGAACCTGCCCGTTTCCGGTAACACCGCCGCCAGCTCGACCAGGGCAGTGCGTGAGCAGACCACGAGGTGATCTGCGGAGTCGTTCCGCCCGCTGCTCGTCATTCAGCCCAAGCTACGCGACGGCGTTCGATGAGGCTCCGGCATGCCGGTCACGCCGACATCCTGCGGGAGCTGATCGACGGTTCCACCGGTCGAC
>NZ_JAGPXZ010000069.1:0-14040 GCF_018070305.1 Micromonospora sp. M51
GTGAGCGCCTGTGGACGTTCCTGGAGACCCCGCCTCGCCGCACCCCGTCGCCGCGCGACCTCGCGGTGATCGTCGCCGAACTGGAGAGTATTTGATGAACGACGTGGACCGGAGCATTGCCCCCGCCGAGGTCGGGCACCTGGCCCGGGCGGTCCTGGATGCGGTCGGCACCGTCGTGGTCGGCAAACGGGACGCGTTGGAGTTGGTCCTCGCCGGCATCCTCGCCGGCGGGCACGTGCTCCTGGAGGACCTCCCGGGGCTCGGTAAGACGCTCACCGCCCGATCGTTCGCCCAGGCGCTCGGGTTGGACTTCCGTCGGTTGCAGTTCACCCCCGACCTGCTTCCCGCCGACGTCACCGGCTCCTTCCTCTACGACCAGCGCAACGGCGACTTCAGCTTCCGGGCCGGCCCGGTCTTCACCAACCTGCTCCTCGCCGACGAGATCAACCGGACGCCGCCGAAGACCCAGTCCGCGCTGCTGGAGGCGATGCAGGAGAAGCAGGTGTCGGTGGAGGGGGTGACCTACAAGCTCGACGAGCCGTTCCACGTGCTGGCCACCGCCAACCCCATCGAGTACGAGGGCACCTACCCGCTACCCGAGGCGCAGCTGGACCGGTTCCTGCTGCGGGTCTCGTTCGGGTACCCGCAGCACGAAGAGGAGTGGGAGGTGCTGCGCCGCCGGATGGGCCGTCGCCGGGAGGAGGCGGACATCAAGCCGGTGGTCGACGCGGCGACGCTGCGGGCCATGCAGGCCGCCCTGGAGGACGTGGTGGTGGAGGACTCCATCGGCCGCTACATCGTGTCGCTCACCGCGGCCACCCGGGAGCACCCGTCGGTGCTGGTCGGCGCCTCACCTCGTGGTTCGCTGGCGTTGCTGTTGCTGGCCCGGGTCCGCGCGGTGTTCGGCGGCCGGGACTACGTGGTGCCGGAGGACGTCAAGTCGGTGGCCGCGCCCGCCCTGGCACACCGGATCACCCTGCGCCCGGAGATGTGGTTGCGCCGGGTCGACCCGGCGTTCGTGGTGGGCGAGGTGCTGGAGGCGACTCCCGCCCCGGCCAGTGGCGCGCTGCCCAGCTACGCCGCCGGCGGGCCCCGGCACTGATGACCGGACCGACAGTGCCGAGGGCCACCGAAGCGGAACCGGCCGCCGGTTGGGCGCCCACCCCGGCGCTCGGCCGCGCGGTGCTGCTCGCCGGCCTGCTGCTGGTGGCCGGCGTGCTGCTGGGCAGGGTGGACCTGATCGTGCTGGCCGCTCCGTTCGCGCTGGGCACCGCGTACGCGTTGCGTCGACGGCCCACGGCGCTGCCCCAGGTCTGGATCACCCAGGGTGACGGCGGGCCGCTTGTCGAGGGCGGTGACGTGGCGGCGGCGGTGAGCGTCGGCAACCCGGACACTGTCGACTACGACCTGGTGGTGATGCGGTCCCGGGTGTCGCCGTGGCTGCGGATCGACAGGGCCGGCTTCGCCAGCGACGAGGCCGCCGGCGACGGGGCACAGAGTGCCGTCGCGGCGACCGGGGTGACCGCTCCGGGTAACAACGGGGGCCGTTCCGTCGCCGACCGACCGTTCGTGACCTCGGTGCCAATCGGTGCCGCTGTCGACCTTGAGTTGGCCGGCAGGGCCCTGCGCTGGGGCCGGCACCCGATTGGCCCCGCCGGTGCCCGGGTCGCCACGGCGGGCGGTCTGCTGGTCTCCCGGGCGGTGATCACCGAGCCGGTCCGGGTGCGGGTGTACCCGCGTACCGAGCCGTTCGAGGCGGTGGAGGCGATGCCCCGCGCAGCCGGCCTGGTCGGGGCGCACCACTCCCGCCGACCCGGAGAGGGCGGCGAGCTGGCCGGCGTACGCGTCTTCGCCCCCGGTGACCGGCTGCGCCGCATCGACTGGCGGGTCTCGTTGCGGGCCCGGCAACTGCACGTGGCCGCCACCCTCTCCGACCGGGACGCGGAGGTGGTGGTGCTGCTCGACGTGCTCGCCGAGGCGGGCCGCTCCGGTGGGGTGGACGGTGCCGCCTCGGTGCTGGACACCACCGTCCGGGCCACCGCCGCGATCGCCGAGCACTACCTGCACCGTGGCGACCGGGTGTCCCTGCTGGAGTACGGGCCGGCCGCCCGTCGGCTCCGGCCGGCCGCCGGGCGGCGGCAGTACCTCACCGTCCTGGAGTGGCTGCTCGACGTCCGGGTGCACGCGTCCGCGCACGAACCGTACGACCAGGTCTTCGGCCCGCAGTTGCTCTCCTCGGACGCGTTGGTGGTGGTGCTCACCCCGCTGCTGGACGAACGGTCGGCGCAGATGCTCGCCCGGTTGGCTCGCGGCGGGCGGTTCGTGGTGGCCGTCGACACGTTGCCGACGGACCTGGCGTCACCGAAGGACCGGGGCTGGGCCGAGGTGGCGTACCGGCTGTGGAGGCTGGACCGGGAGATCATGATCGGGCAGCTCCGCGAGCACGGCGTACCGGTGGTGCGCTGGGCGGGCGCCGGCAGCCTGGACCAGGTGCTGCGGGACGTGGCGCGGTTGGCGACGGCCCCCAGGGTGGGTGGCCGGTGAACGAAAGGTCAGTGCGGTGAACCCGGTCGTGGAGCGGGCTCGGGCCACGCGGAACGCCGTCGCCCGGATCAGCGTCGCCCCGCTGCTGGTGCGGGCGGCGATCTTCGTCATCGTGCTTGCCGGGTTCGCCCTAGCGTTTCCGGCGGAGGTGCTTTCCGGCCGGCCGATCCTCTTCCTGGCGTTCGCCGCCCTGTTGCCCGCGTTCGGGCCGCGGCGGCTGTGGGCGACCTTCACGGCGTTGGTCACTGTCGGGGGTTGGCTGCTCGCCACCGACGGGTACGGCCGTCCGGTCGCGCTCTGGCGGCTGCTGGCAGTCGCGGCCCTGCTCTACCTGGGCCACACCCTCTGCGCGCTGGCCGCGCTGTTGCCCTACGACGCGGTGGTCGACCCGGAGTTGATCAGCCGTTGGTTGGTGCGCTCGGCCGCCGTGCTGTTGGGTGCCGCCGTGTTGGGCGTGCTGCTGTTGCAGGCGGCGGGGACGGGTGGGGGAGCCGGATACCAGTGGGTCACCGTGCTGGGGTTGCTGGTGGCGGTGGGGACGGCGGCGTTGCTCGGTTGGCTCCTGCGGCGTCGGTGACCGCTGTGACCTGAGGGTTACGCAGGTCACATGGGTTGTGCTCCGTCACAGATGGGGGGCGCGAGCGGGATTACCTGAGCCGGCCGGGGAAAGATAGACAACGTGAATCCGAAGCGGATCCTTGTGGTTGGTGCCGGGCACGTCGGTCTGTACGCCGCCCTGCGCCTGTCGAAGAAGCTCAGCTCCCGTGAGGCTGAGGTCATGGTGGTGGACCCCCAACCCCACATGACCTATCAGCCGTTCCTGCCCGAGGCGGCGGCGGGCAACATCTCCCCGCGGCACTCCGTGGTGCCACTGCGGCGGGAGTTGCGCCGGTGCAAGATGGTGGCCGGCACGGTCACGCGGATCGAGCACGACCGCAAGGTGGCCACCGTGCAGCCGATCAGCGGCCCGGCCCGGGAGATCACCTACGACCACGTGATCGTGGCCCCGGGTTCGGTCTCCCGCACCCTGCCGATCCCGGGCCTGCACGAGCAGGGCATCGGGTTCAAGACCATCGGCGAGGCGATCTACCTGCGCAACCACGTGCTGGATCGGCTCGATGTGGCGGCTGCCACGCCGGATCCGGACGTCCGCCGCTCCGCGCTGACCTTCACCTTCGTCGGTGGTGGGTACGCCGGCATCGAGGCGCTCGCCGAGATGGAGGACATGGCTCGCGACGCCCTGCGCTACTACCCGGAGCTCAAGCAGGACGAGGTTCGGTGGGTGCTGGTCGAGGCGACCCAGCGGGTGCTGCCCGAGGTCGACCGGGACATGGGTGCCTACACCGTGCAGCAACTGCTGAAGCGGAACATGGACATCCGGCTGGACACCCGGCTCGAGTCCTGCGTCGACGGGGTGGTCAAGCTCTCCGACGGTGACAGCTTCCGCTCCGACACGATCGTCTGGACGGCCGGTGTGAAGCCGTCGCCGATGCTTGACGCGACCGACTTCCCGCGCGACGACCGTCGGCGGATCACCTGCCTGCCCACCCTTCAGGTGGTCGACGGTGACCAGGTGGTCGAGGGTGCCTGGAGCGCCGGTGACTGCGCCGCCGTTCCGGACCTCACCAAGGAGCCGGGCAACTTCTGCTCGCCGAGCGCCCAGCACGCGGTGCGTCAGGCCGCCCGGATGGCCGACAACATCGTGGCAGTGGTCCGGGGCCGTGAGCCGGTGAACTACAAGCACAAGCACGTCGGCAGCGTGGCGAGCCTCGGCCTGCACAAGGGCGTGGCCCAGGTGTACGGGATCAAGATGACCGGTTGGCCGGCCTGGGTGATGCACCGGACGTACCACATGAGCCGGATCCCGTCGTTCAACCGCAAGATCCGCGTGGTGGTGGACTGGTCGTTGGCGTTCTTCCTCAAGCGTGAGGTGGTCGCACTGGGTCAGTTGCACGACCCGCGCGAGGAGTTCGTCGAGGCATCCCAGCCCGTCGGTGCGCCCCGCGTCTAACCAAACTCAGAGACCCCAGACCGACTAACCCCGTCGATCTTGCACTTTCGGATGCCGTGATGCCTTTTGGTCCGTCTTGTCCGAGCGGAAAGTGCAAGATCGGCGGGGTTTTGGGTCCCGTGAGGCGTGCTCAGACCCGCCAGGTCCAGGCGTCGGCGATTCGGGTGGGCGGGCCGTAGAGCTGTTCCAGGGTTGCCCGCAGGCTCTCCGCGTGCGGAGCGTCGTCGGTCAGCGCCACGCAGGAGGCGCCCCAGAAGTCCGCGTCGCGGGCGGCCTGGCGGCGCTGCTCATCGCCGATGGCCGGTTGGTCGCCGCGCCGGGCGACATCGGCAAGCAGTGCGGAGGTGGGCTGTTTGAAGGTGCCCATCGCCGCGGTGCCGCGCCTTCCGTACGGGCCGATGAAGAAGCCTTCCGGCAGCCCGAAACCGGCGTCGGCGGCGGTCGCCCAGCGCATCGGCCAGGGCTCCTTCGGCGTCGGCAACGGCACCGGGACCAACACCCCGCCCGGTGGTACGCACTGCCGCCAGTGGCCGCCGCTGATGAATGTCGGTACGGCTGGTCGTCCGGCGGTGGGCAGCGGGGTCGGGAAGAGCGGCAGCAGCGCCACCCCGACGGCCAGTGGCACCAGCCGTCGTGCCCGACCGGAGCTACCCAGGGCCCGGTCGACAGCGAGCACCAGCAGCGTCGCGACGATCGGCAGCAACGCCAACGCGAACCGCATCGGCAACGCCCCGTCCACCACCGGCAGCCCGGCGATCAGTGCGTACGGACCGGGGATCGCCGTCCTGGTGCCGCCGAACACCACCTCGGGGCCGAGCGAGAGCGCCCCCATCACCAGGCCCGCCACGACGCAGGCGAAGACCAGCCGGCGTCGCCCGGCCCAGATCGCGCAGGCCGCGGCGACCAGCAGCAGTGGCCAACCGAGGAACGTGTTGTACTCGGCGGGGCCGGTGGTCAGCCGGGCGGACTCGGCGCTGCCGGCCACCGACAGTGGGGAGAGGGTCCACCAACTGCTCAGGTCGGCGGAGAAGTAGGCCGGGGTGAACATCCCGTCGGCGACGCCCTGCGGCCCGGCGAACTGGAACCACAGCGGATAGCCCAGCACCAGCAGCGCGAGCCCGGCGGTGATCGCCAACCCCGCGGCGAACCCGGGGAGCGCCCGGCGGGCCAGGTCCCGGTCCACCACGGCGTAGCTGATCGACATCACCAGCAGCGTGATCGCGGCGAGGAAGAGCACCTCCTCGCCGATGAAGACCTGCGCGGTGACCGCGCCGGCCAGCCCTGCCGCCGAGGTGAACAACCGTCGACGGTCCGGCCCGGTGGCGCCGGTCCCGTCGGGTGTCCCGGGCCCCGGGTCGGCCGCCCGCAGCAGCCGGACCACCAGCCAGACGATCACCGGCACCAGCCACTGGGCGGTCATGTGCAGGTGACTGTTGGTCTGCGAGACCATGCCGGGTCCGAAGCCGCACAGCCCGCCGCCGAGTGCGGCGGCCAACCGGCGGGCGCGCAGCGTCCGATGGAACAGCAGGTACCAGGCGAGGGCGGTGCCGGCGAGGTTGGCGGCGGCGATCAGCGCGAAGGTGACCGGTGCGCCCAGCAGCAGGGTGACCGGCGCGAAGACGACGCCCAGCGCGATCACCGTGGTGTTGGCCATCAGGTTGACCCCGTCGGGGGCGTTGAGCCGGTCGGTGAGCAGGTCGAAGTCGCCGAGCAGCGCGCGGGCGTCCACCGCCAGGAACCACTCGTAGAGGGTCTGGTCCTCCGGGTTGAGCGCCAGGGTGCGGGCTCCCGGGTCGGGCCACAGCCCGTGGGTGAGCCAACCGGCCAGCACCGCGAAGATCAGAGCGGCCAGCAGATCCGCCCGGTGACGCCGGACGGCGGCCAGCAGCCGGGTGGCCCGGGGCCGGCGGTTGACCTGATCGGCGAGGCGGAATGCCTGCTCAGGCGCGGCGTCGGGGGCCGTGGGGGCTGCGCTGCTCACGGCATCGACCCTAATGTGGCCAGGCCGGCGGGGTACGCCGGGTCGCCGCAGACCGGCTACGGTGACATTGCACCAGGCGTGTCGGCGCGCCGGTGTCACTCGCCCGGGTGGTGGAACGGCAGACACGGCCGCCTTAAAAGCGGCTGCCGAAAGGCGTGCGGGTTCGACCCCCGCCCCGGGCACCGGTCGACCTCACCCATTCTCATCCGTGATCTCCAAGACGTGACTGCGCCGTTTACTCTTGGAGGGCACGTTCACGTGCACACGACCCCCTGAGGGAGGCCAGACAGTGAAGACCTCGAACCCGGTGCTCGCCCGGCTCGGCCAGGCGGCCGAGCGGGAGCGCTCCGCCGGGTACGCCCCGGCCGGGCCGTACGGACAGCCCGGCATTCCCCAGCAGTACCCGTCCCAGGCCGGTTACCCGGCCGCGCCGCCGACCGTGGCGCCGATGACCGTCGACGACGTGGTCGTCAAGACGGTCGCTCTGCTCGGCATCCTCGGCATCACCGCCGCGGCCGCCTGGGTGCTCGTGCCCGACGCGTTGGTCGGTACCGCCTGGATCGGCGCGGCGGTGGTCGGCCTGGTCCTCGGCTTGATCATCTCGTTCTCCCGGATGGCCAACCCGGCGCTCGTGATCGCGTACGCGGTCGTCGAGGGTGTCTTCGTCGGCATGGTCAGCAAGGCGTTCGAGACGGCCTACGACGGCATCGTGCTCCAGGCCGCCGCGGCCAGCTTCGGCATCTTCTTCCTGATGGCGATGCTCTACCGGGCGAAGGTCATCCGGGCCACCCCGGCCTTCGTCAAGGGCATGATCGCCGTGATGGTCGGTCTCTTCGCCGTCATGATGATCAACCTGGTGCTGGCGCTGTTCGGCGTCAACACGGGCCTGCGTGACGGCAGCCCGCTGGCCATCGGCTTCAGCCTGGTCTGCATCGTGGTCGCCTCGCTGAGCTTCGTGCTCAGCTTCAAGGAGATCGAGGACGGCGTCCGGATGGGCCTGCCCCAGCGCTACTCCTGGACGGCCGCGTTCGGCATCCTGGTCAGCCTGGTCTGGCTCTACATCGAGATCCTGCGCCTGCTGAGCTACTTCCAGGGCGACGACTGACCTCGTCCGCACTGCGACCGGCGCCCGCCTCCAACGTCGTTGGGGGCGGGCGCCGTCGTCCGCGCCGTTTCCCCGCCGCCGCCGGCCCGCCCGGGGCAGAGTGACTGCGAGGCTTTGACACAAGCCCTGGGGTACGCGGGTGGAGGAGGCGACGGTGCGCAGCAACAACCCGGTGCTCAACCGGCTGGACGAGGCCGGCCGGGTGGAGGCCCGGGTGCTCGGTTCCCGTGACGTCGAGCCGATGACCGTCGACGACGTGGTGGTCCGTACCGTCGGGTTGCTGCTGGTGACCGGCGTCGCCGCGGCGGTGTCCTGGGCGGTGATTCCCGACGCCGTGTGGCTGGGTGCCGCGTTGGCCGGCAGCGCGCTCGCCTCGATCGCGCTGGTCCTGGTCATCTCGTTGCGGGGAATCACCAACCCGGTGCCGATCGTCGGCTACGCCATCCTGCAGGGCCTGCTGCTGGGGGTGGCGAGCCGCACCTTCGAGCAGGTCTATCCGGGCATCGTGGTGCAGGCGGTGGCCGGCACCTTCGGCGTCTTCCTCGGCATGGCGGCGCTGTACCGGGCCCGCGTGATCCGGGCGACGCCCCGGCTGGCCCGCCTGGTGATCGGCACCCTGCTCGGCATCGCCGTGCTCAGCGTGGTCAACCTGGTGTCGTACCTGATCAGCGGGCGACCGGGCCTGGCGGGTTACAGCGTCAGCGGGGAGGTCGGCTGGGTGCCGTACGCCATCTCGGTGGTGGCCATCATCGCCGGGGCGTTCAGTTTCATCCTCGACTTCGATCTCGTCGAGCGTTCGGTGCGCGACGGTCGAGCCCGCCGGTACGCGTGGCTGAGCGCGTTCGGCCTGCTCACCGGGTTGGTCTTTCTCTACTGGCAGCTGCTGCGGCTGCTCAGTTACCTGCGCCGCTGACCGGCCCGAACAGCAGCGGCAGGCGTCGGCCGTAGACTCGGCGGCGATGAGCGCAGCGGAGTTGGACAAGGCCGTGCGGTTGCTGGTCGGTCAGATCGCGCACTGGCAGCAGCCGAGGTGGGCGGCGGCCGCGACCGCCGGCAACGTGTCCCGCGCCGACCTCGTGCACCGCCTGGTGCAGGAGGTCGCCAACCTGGCGGCCGACGCCGAGGGGCAGCCCCGGCGGGTGGTGCCCCGGCTCGACAACGACCTGGCCCTGCCCGACCAGCTGCGGGTGGTCACGGCGGACCTGTTGGCCGCCGACCCGGGGGCCGAGGCGCTGACCCGGGCCGCCGCCGAGGTGACGGCGACCCGCAGCGCGCTCTGAGGGCGACTCAGCTGAGCCGTTCGAGCACCATGGCCATGCCCTGGCCGCCGCCCACGCACATGGTCTCCAGACCGATGGTCTTGTCGTGCCACTCCAGCGCGTTGAGCAGGGTGCCGGTGATCCGCGCGCCGGTCATGCCGAACGGGTGGCCGACAGCGATGGCCCCACCCATCACGTTCAGCTTCTCCTCGGGGATGCCCAGCTGGCGGTAGGAGGGGATGACCTGCGCGGCGAACGCCTCGTTGATCTCGACGAGGTCGACGTCGTCGATCGTCATACCGGCCCGGCGCAGCGCCTGCCGGGACGCCTCGACCGGCCCGAGGCCCATGATCTCCGGCGACAGGGCGGTCACACCGGTCGAGACGATCCGGGCCAGCGGGGTGATCCCGAGCTCCTCGGCCCGCTGGGCACTCATCACCACCACTGCCGCCGCACCGTCGTTGTGCGGGCAGCAGTTGCCGGCGGTGATCCGACCGTCCGGGCGGAACACCGGCTTCAGACCGGCGACCGCGTCGAGGGTGACGCCGGCCCGGGGCCCGTCGTCGGTGCTCACCACAGTGCCGTCCGGCGCGGTGACCGGGGTGATCTCCCGGGCCCAGAAGCCGTCGGCGATGGCCTTCTCGGCGAGGTTCTGGCTGCGTACGCCGAACTCGTCCATGTCGGCGCGGGTGACGTCGTACACCTGGGCCAGGTTCTCCGCGGTCTGCCCCATGGTGAGGTAGATGTCGGGCAGCTCACCGGCCTCGCGCGGGTCGGTCCACACCTCGGCGCCGCCCTGCGCGCGGCGCTTCGAGCGCTCGCCGGCCGCCGCGAAGCGCGGGTTTTCCCAGCCGCCGCCGACCAGTGCCTGCGCCTCGGGCGGCAGCCCGTCGGAACTGCCCCGGGCGTAGCGGGAGACCATCTCCACGCCGGCGGAGACGAACACGTCGCCCTCGCCGGCCCGGATCGCGTGCATCGCCATGCGGGTGGTCTGCAACGAGGAGGCGCAGTAGCGGGTCAGCGTGGCGCCGGGGACAGTGTCCAGGCCGAGGAGGGTGGACACCACCCGGGCCATGTTGAAGCCCTGTTCGCCGCCGGGCAGGCCGCACCCGAGGTAGAGGTCGTCGATCGTGGTCGGATCGAGCGCGGGGATCTTGTCCAGCGCGGCTCGGACGATGGTCGCGGCGAGGTCGTCGGAGCGGACATCGCGCAGGGAACCCTTGTGCGCCCGGCCGATGGGGGAGCGGGCGGTGGCGACGATGACGGCGTCGCGGGACGACTCAATCGGCATGGACCAACGTTAACCCGCCGGTAACATGCGCGGAAGAAGCCGGCACAGCGGGAAATGTCACCAGTGGCCGGCGACGATCTAGCGCCGGGTGGTGGCCGCCGCCGCGGCGACGATGGCGGGCAGCAGCGCGTGCGCCCACACCCGGTAACCATCGGCGGAGGGGTGGAAACGGTCCGGGCAGAGCGTCCCCGCATCGGCCCGGAACACCGGCCCGGTCTCGGTGCCCAGGTCGACCACCGAGCCGCCCGCCTGCAACACGGCGCTGGTCTGCGCGCGGGCCACCCGACGCCCGGACCAGCCGACCACCTGGCGCAGCGGGGGAGCGATCGCACGCACCGCGCCGAGGTCGGGGCAGGTGCCCACGACCACCTCGACGCGCGCCTCACGCAGCCGGTGCACCGCCGCACCGAGGTAGGCCGCCGCGTCGGCGGGCCGGCGCAGCCCGGTGGCGTCGTTCGCGCCGATCAGGATCAACGCCACGTCGGGCCGCTCACCGAGCAGGGCCCGGGCCACCTGGGTGGCGAGGTCGGTCGAGCGGGACCCGGACACGCCGACGCTGGACAGGTGCACCCGGCGGCCGGTCGGGCCCTCGGCGAGCAGGTTGGCCAACTGCCCGCCGATGGTGTCCTCCAGCCGGTCCACACCGACACCGAGTGCCGACGAGTCACCCAGCAGCACCAGTCGCAGCGGAGGAGCGCCCGCCCGGCCGATCGTGGCGCGCAGGGCCAGGCCCAGCTCCGGTTGGGCGTAGCGTCGGTGCCGGGCGACGAACGCCTCACCGGCGAGGACGGCGGCGCCTCCGACAGTGCCGGCGAGCAGCGAGAACGCCGCCGCCCGACCCAGCCGGCCGGCGAGGCCGGAGGTCACGCTCCGCGCGCTGCGCTCGTTCATGCCAGTCCCTCCACTGTCGAGGTGTCCGAGGCGGACCCGTGCTGCGGCACCGCACCGACACCGAAGAACGCCCGTCGGCGCAGCTGCGCCCACCGGCCGGCCGGCCCTCGGTCGCGGCCCCGCACCTGGACGCCGCTGACCTCCGTGCCGGCGTGTCGAGCCGCCTCCTGCGCGGCCTCCGGCAGCGACCGTACGCCGTCGCCGCGCATCGGTGTGGCCCGTCGTTCCGGGGTCGCGCCGAGGGCGGAGAGCATCGTCGGCAGGAGCGCGGCGGCAGCCATCGCGTACCCCTCGGCGGAGGGATGGAACCGGTCCCAGGCGAACATCCGGGTCGGCTCGGCCGCGAACCGGGGGCCGAGCAGGTCACCGAGGGAGACCGTCCAGCCGCCCGCCTCGACCACTGCCACCGTCTGGGCGGCGGCGAGCTGGCGGCTCCAGCGGTGCGCCAGCCAGCGCAGCGGTGGCTGGATCGGGCGGATCGCGCCCAGGTCGGGGCAGGTGCCGACGACCACCTCGCACCCGGCGTCACGCAGGGTGTGCACCGCCTCGACCAGGTAGCGCACCGCGAGGCCGCGCGGGGTGCGGTTGGTGATGTCGTTGCCGCCGATGAGGATCACCGCGATGTCGGGCCGGCACTCCAGCGCCGCCTCCACCTGGTGGCGTAGCGCCGCCGAGATGGCGCCGACCACCGCGAAGCGGTGCAGCTGAACCGGCCGGTGCAGTCGACGGGACAGGCCCGTGGCGAGCAGCGCCCCAGGCGTCTCCCGGCGGCGGTGCACGCCGTAGCCGGCCGCCGACGAGTCACCGAGCACCACCATGGTGAGCGCCGGGCCGGGGAACTTCGCGCCGTACATCCCATCGCAGCGGGGTGGCGGCGCCTCGGCCATCGGGATGGTCCGTCGAGCCTGCCGGGCCTGGCCGACCAGCACCCCGCCGGTCGCCACCACGGCCGCCGCGGTGGCGCCTGTCCCGATGGCTGCCAGCCGGACGAACCGCCGGGCCTGCCGCCAGCGATCACTACCGGGTACGACGGAATCTGCCACCCCCATACCGCGACATTATCGCGCTGGTCCGACACCCCGCTGTCGTCGTGACGGCACCCGGGTGCCTGGAACCCGACGCGACGGGGTATCTGAATGGGAGAGGCCGGCCGACTTGCGCCGACCCGCCACGCTGATCCGGCGGAGAGGAGCGCGACGATGGGTAAGACACTGAAGCGCAGCGCGGCGTTCACGGCCCTGGCGCGGGCCCTGGCGGCGGGGGCGCGCAACGGGCCGTCGATCGGCACCCGGTTGGCCGCGTTGCCCCGGATGATCCGGGCCACCGCCAAGGGGGAGTACGACGGCGGCCTTCGGCTGGCCCTGATGACCGCGGCGACGGCGTACATCGTCTCGCCGATCGACCTGCTCCCGGAGATCCCGTTGGCGATCTTCGGGCTGGCCGACGACGCGGTCATGGTCACCTGGCTGGCCGGCAGCGTGCTCGCCGAAACCGATCGCTTCCTGGAGTGGGAGGCCCGTCGCAGCTCGGTCATCCCCGGGGGGTTGGTGCCCTGACGACACGTACGCTGGGCGGCGAGGAACCGTCTTCCCGGTCGCCACCGTCGGCACCGCAACGAAGGGCACACCGTGCAGTACTACGACAACGTCGTCGACATGATCGGAAACACCCCGCTGGTGCGTCTGCGTAACGTCACCGAGGGCATCCAGGCCACCGTGCTGGCCAAGGTGGAGTACGTCAACCCGGGTGGTTCGGTGAAGGACCGGATCGCGCTGCGGATGGTGGAGGACGCCGAGGCTGCCGGTCTGCTCAAGCCCGGCGGCACCATCGTCGAGCCGACCAGCGGCAACACCGGTGTCGGGTTGGCCCTGGTGGCCCAGCTCAAGGGCTACCGGTGTGTGTTCGTCTGCCCCGACAAGGTCAGCCAGGACAAGCAGGACGTGCTCCGGGCGTACGGCGCCGAGGTGGTGGTCTGCCCGACCGCCGTCGCGCCGGAGGACCCGCGCTCGTACTACAACGTCTCGGACCGGCTGACCCGGGAGATCCCCGGCGCCTGGAAGCCCAACCAGTACAGCAACCCGGCCAACCCTCGGTCGCACTACGAGACGACCGGCCCGGAGCTGTGGAAGCAGACCGACGGCGAGCTCACCCACTTCGTGGCCGGCGTCGGCACCGGAGGCACCATCTCCGGCATCGGCCGCTACCTGAAGGAGGCCTCCGAGGGTCGGGTGCGCGTCGTCGGGGCCGACCCGGAGGGCTCGGTCTACTCGGGCGGCACCGGCCGTCCGTACCTGGTGGAGGGCGTCGGCGAGGACTTCTGGCCGGAGACGTACGACCGGGGCGTCGCCGACGAGATCGTGGAGGTCTCCGACAAGGCGTCGTTCGAGATGACCCGGCGACTGGCCCGCGAGGAGGGGCTGCTGGTCGGTGGTTCCTGCGGGATGGCGGTGGTCGCCGCGCTGGACGTCGCCCGCCGGGCCGGCCCGGACGACGTGGTGGTGGTGCTGCTGCCCGACGGCGGCCGAGGCTACCTCTCCAAGATCTTCAACGACTCGTGGATGGCCCGGTACGGCTTCCTCGACAACTCCGGCGCCGAGCCGACGGTGGCCGACGCGCTGGCCAGCAAGCCGGGCGGGCTGCCTGAGCTGGTGCACGTGCACCCGACCGAGACGGTCCGCGACGCGATCGACTACATGCGCGAGTACGGCGTCTCGCAGCTGCCGGTGCTCAAGGCCGAGCCACCCGTGGTGACCGGTGAGGTCGCCGGCTCGATCGCCGAGCGGGACCTGCTCGACGCGCTGTTCACCGGTCAGGCTCACCTGCACGACACCATCGAGCGGCACATGGGCGACCCACTGCCGATGATCGGTGGGGGTCAGCCGGTGAGCGAGGCGGTCGGCATGCTGGAGAAGTCCGACGCGGCGCTGGTCCTGGTCGACGGCAAGCCCAAGGGTGTCC
>NZ_JAGPXZ010000690.1:0-3277 GCF_018070305.1 Micromonospora sp. M51
CTTTCCCACCCTGCCGGCGGAGCGGGTCCGGGCCATGCGGGTCTTCGACCCCGCGCGCACCACGTCCAGCACGGCCCGGGAGATCACCCGGCTGCTCACGCTGATCTGGCGGGACGAGGCCGGGCCGCCCGCAGCGTGCGCGATGGTTCGCACCTGGATGGCCCGGCAGCTCTTCTGGACCCGGCTGGCCGCCGGTTTCCCGCCCGGCGTCCGGGTGTCCGGAAAGACCGGCACCCTGCCCGGGTTGCACCTGGAGGCCGGCGTCGCCGAGTACCCCGACGGCGGCCGGTACGCGATCGCCGTCTTCGCCCGTGCCGAACAGTTGGCCCCGCGCCGCATCGACGTGGACCTGGCGATGGGGGAGGCCGCCCGGACGGCCGTCGAGGCGCTGCGCGGTAACTGATTTGTCGCCCGTCGGAGCGTCTGCGCACCGCCGCTGACCAGGTCCGATATGCGGCGTCGTATCGGAGCCGACGGCGTTTGATCTTGGACCGGGGTCGGGTGGCGCTGGTTGGCTCGTGTCGACCGATCACCCGAGCACGGGGAGCAGATCCGCATGCCCAACCTCGACCGTCGCCGCTTCCTGCGCGACGCCGCCGCCACCACCGCCCTGGTCTCCGCCGGTGGCCTCGCCGCCGGCGTCGCCACCCCGGCCCAGGCCGCGCCCCCGACCGCCGCCCCCGCGCCGACCGCGCGCCGCAAGGGCGCGGTCAGCTTCCGCTGGTGGGGTACGGCCGGCTGGCGGGTCGACATCGGCGACCGCACCGTCCTCGTCGACCCGTTCCTCAGCCGCATCGACACCGGGCTGTTCACCGGCCCGTTCAACACGCAGACCCGGTTGACAGTGCGCACCGACGTGATCGACCCGCGCGTCGACAAGGCCCTGACGGTGCTCGTCACGCACACCCACTGGGACCACTTCATGGACGTGCCGTACATCGCCAAGCGCACCGGCGCGCGGGTGTTCGGCACGCTGACCGCGTACCACCTGGGGTTGGCCTACGGGTTGCCGTCGACGCAGCTCAGCGCCGTCAAGGGTGGCGAGGTGCTGGACTTCGGGGACCACACCGTCGAGGTGGTCGGCTCACTGCACAGCCGCAACCCGTCGTACTCGGTGGCCTTTCCCGGGGTGCTGGTGACCCCACCGCCGCAGCCGGCCACCATCGCTGACCTGCCGGAGGGCGACACGCTGGGCTACCTGCTGCGGGTCGACGGCGGCCCGTCGGTCTACTTCACCGGGGCCAGCGACGTCGCCGAGCGGAATCTGACCGGCCTCGCGCCCGACGTGGCGATGGTGGCCATGCAGAACGCCACCACCACCGGCGACTACCTGCCCCGGCTGCTGGCCGGCCTCGACTACCCGAAGGTCGTGGTGCCGGTGCACTACGACAACTTCGAGACGGCGTTGCAGAACCCGCCGACCGTCGCACCGACCGACCGCACCCGGCTGAACGAGATGATCGCGGCGATCCGCCGGATCTCGCCGCGCAGCCGGGTCCTGGTGCCCGAGTACGAGACCGCGTACCACTTCTGAGCAGCGCGGATGGGGGTCGCGGGGGCCGCGACCCCCACCGTGCTCAGCCGGCGGTCATCTCCGCCAGGGCCCGCACCGACTTCCAGTTGCGGGTGGTGGCCACCACGCCGAGCTTCTTCTCCAGGTACGCGTTGGTGAACTTCGACCGGCCGTAACCGCCGTCGACGTAGTGCAGGAACACCTCCCGGCCGGTCACCGTGAACGACACGTTCTCGCCACCGGGCACGGCGAGCGCGTCCACAGTGGACTTCTCCGGTGCGGTGGCGAGGAAGGCCACCAGCAGTCGCGTCGGGTCGTCGTCCCGGTCGGCGTACGGGTTGCCGCCGGCGATCGCCGCCAGCTCCCGACCGCTGCGCACCAGCACCGGCACTGTCAGCGCCAGCTCGTCGGTGAGCGCCCGCGCGATGCCGGCGGCCAGCTTCTCCGCGTCGCGCACCGTGCTGCCGAAGGCCACGTTGCCGCTCTGCAGGTACGTCCTGACGTCCTCGTGCCCGAGGTCGGTGACGATCCGGCGCAGGTCGGCCATCGCCAGCCGGGTGGTGCCGACGTTGACCCCGCGCAGCAGGGCGACGTAGCGGGTCATGGCTCCTCCTTGGGTGCGCGCCGACCCGCTCAGCGTAGGCCGCCCGGCCCCACCAGGCCCGTCTCGTACGCGACGATGACCAGTTGCGCGCGGTCGCGTACCGCCAGCTTGGTCAGCAGCCGCCCGACGTGCGTCTTGACGGTGGCCTGGCTGAGGTTGAGGTGCGCGGCCAACTCCGCGTTGGACAGGCCCCGGGCGATCAGCGCGAGGACCTCCCGTTCCCGCTCGGTCACCCCGTCGAGCCGCCGGGGCAACGGCCTGGTCGGCTCCGGCCGCCGGGCGAACTCGTCGATCAGCCGGCGGGTCACCGTCGGCGCGAGCAACCCCTCCCCGGCGGCGACCACCCGGATCCCGGTCAGCAGGTCCGCCGGTGGGGTGTCCTTGAGCAGGAACCCGCTGGCCCCGGCGCGCAGCGCCCCGTAGACGTACTCGTCGAGGTCGAACGTGGTCAGGATGATGACCCGGGTGTCGGCCGTCGCCGGGTCGGCGCAGATCCGTCGGGTCGCCTCGATGCCGTCCATCTCCGGCATCCGGACGTCCATCAGCACCACATCCGGGTGGTGCTGCCCGGTCAACGCGACGGCCTGCGCGCCGGTGCCCGCCTCGCCGACTGTGGTGCAGTCCGGGCTGAGATCGACCAGCAACCGGAAACTGCCGCGCAGCAACGCCTGGTCGTCGGCGATCAGCACCCGGATCACGCGGCCACCCGGTAGGGCAGGCTGGCCGTCACCGCGAAGCCACCGTCGGGGCGTGGGCCGGCGCGGAACTCCCCGCCGTGCAACGCCACCCGTTCCCGCATGCCGATCAACCCGTGCCCCTCCCCGCCGAGCAGGACCGGCCGCCGCCCGTCGTCGGTCACCTCCACCCGCACCTCGTCGGGCCGGACGGTAACCGTGGCCCGGCACTCGGCCGGCGCCGCGTGCTTCACCACGTTCGTCACCGCCTCCTGCACGATCCGGTACACCGCGAGGCCCACCGACTCCGGCACCGCGCCGGCCGGCTCCTCCCGTCGTACGTCGAGTTGCACGTCGACGCCGCCGATCGCCGCCTGCCGGGCGAGGAGGGGCAACTCGTCCAGCCCGGGCGTCGGGGCGTACGGGCTGTCCGCACGCAGGACGCCGAGCACGCGACGCACATCGGTCAGGGCGGTGCGGCCGGTC
>NZ_JAGPXZ010000691.1:0-3248 GCF_018070305.1 Micromonospora sp. M51
CGCCCGGCGACGGCGGATCGGGTCGAGGCGTACTTCGAGGAGTTTCCGTCAGCATCGCGCTGAACCGGTTCATCTGGCTCGGGGTGGTGCGGTGCTGCCACGTGGGGTGAGGTGGGGTGTCTCGTCCTGCACCCGGCCGGCCGGCTGCCCGGCGACGACGGCGAGCAACTGCCGGGCGGCGTGGGCCCCGTACGCCGGGATGTCCCGGCCCAGCGCGGTCAGCGGCGGGTGCACCAGGCGGCACAGCGGTGAGTCGTCCCAGGCCACGATGGACAGGTCGCCGGGCACGGTCAGGCCCATCTCCTGGGCGACGGAGAGCCCGGCGACGGCCATCACGTCGTTGTCGTAGATGACCGCAGTGGGCCGGTGGGCGGAGCTGAGCAGCCGGCGGGTGGCCCGCCCGCCCTCCTCGCCGGTGTAGTCGGACCACACGGTGACCGCGTCGTCCAGGTTGAGCCGCTGGCGGACCGCCGCGAAGGCGTCGGTGCGGATCTCGGTGTGCCGCAGGTCGGGCAGGCCGGCGACCCGGGCGATCCGGCGGTGCCCGAGCGCGACCAGGTACTCCACCGTCTCGGTCAGCGCGGCGGCGTCGTCGGACCAGACACTCGCCAGCTCGCCGGTGCCGCCGGGGCCGCCGATCACCACCGCCGGCAGGTGCAGCTGTTCGAGTGCGGGGATGCGACGGTCGTCGGTGCGCAGGTCGCAGACGAGCACCCCGTCCACCCGTCGTTCGCCCCACCAGCGGCGGTAGACCGCGATCTCGGCGTCGTGGTCGGCCACCACCTGCAGGGTCAGCGCGTACGAGCGGGCGGAGAGTTCGGCTTCGACGCCGCTGATCAGCGCCATGAAGAACGGCTCGACACCGAGTGTCCGGGCCGGTCGGCACAGGGCCAGGCCGATCGCGCCGGCGGTGGCGGCCGAGAGGGCGCGGGCCGCGCTGCTCCGGCTGAACCCGATCTCCGTGGCGATGGCCAGGATGCGCTGCCGGGTGGCCTCGGAGACGCCGGGCTGCCCGTTCAGCGCGTACGACACGGCACCCTTGGACACCCCGGCGCGTTGGGCGACGTCGGCAATGGTCGGCCGCTTCACCGGCGTGCTCCTTTGCTGCTGCGAGAGTGCTGCCGCGACGTGCTGTCGCGGGCGTCAACGGCCGTTGACACGTGCGGGGCCGAAACGTACGGTTGCCTAGCTTATCCGGTTCAGTAAACGTCTTTCGATGCGGAAGGTGCGGTGAGGTCTTGCGCCGACAGGCACTCTACGACGGTTGGACAGTGCGAGCGGCCCCCGGAGCACAGGTGCCCGAGGAGGTCGCCGACCGGTCCGTGCCGGCGACCGTGCCGGGCTGCGTGCACACCGACCTGCTCGCCGCCGGGCTGATCGAAGACCCCTACCTCGACGACAACGAGCGGACGCTGGCCTGGATCGGGCGCACCGACTGGGTCTACCAGTCCACGATCGTCCACCGGGCGGGCGACGACGACCGCGTCGACCTGGTCTGCGCCGGCCTGGACACCGTCGCCACGCTCACCCTCAACGGCGTCGAGGTCGGCCGCACCGCGAACATGCACCGCGGCTACCGGTTCGACGTCCGACCGCTGCTGCGCGACGGTGACAACGACCTGGTCGTCACGTTCGACTCCGCGTACCGCTATGCCGAGGCACACCAGGAACGGCTCGGCGAACGCCCGAACGCCTACCCGGAGCCGTTCCACTTCATCCGCAAGATGGCCTGCAACTTCGGCTGGGACTGGGGGCCGACACTGGTCACCGCCGGCATCTGGCAGGAGATCAGCCTGCACGCCTGGTCGACCGCCCGGCTGGCCACCGTCCGTCCCCTCGTCACCATGGACGGTCGCGACGGCCGCGTCGAGGTGCACGTCGAGGTCGAGCGGGTCGCGGACGTCCCGCTGACCGTCCGCGCCGCCGTGGCCGGCGCACACGCCGAGGTGGTCGTCCCGGCCGGGCAGCGCACGGCCGTGCTGACCCTCACCGTTCGCGAGCCCGCGCTGTGGTGGCCCCGGGGGTACGGCGAGCAGGCGCGTCACCCGATCGATGTGACACTGCACGCGCCGGACGGCGACCTGCTGGACAGCTGGTCGCACCGGATCGGCTTCCGCTCGGTCCGCCTGGACACCACACCCGACGAGCACGGCACCCCGTTCTCGTTGTCGGTGAACGACGTCCCGGTCTTCGTGCGCGGGGTCAACTGGATCCCGGACGACGCGTTCCCCACCCGGATCACCCGGGCCCGGCTCGCCGAGCGGTTCGACCAGGCGGTCGCCGCCAACGTCAACCTGCTGCGGGTCTGGGGCGGCGGCCGGTACGAGTCCGCCGACTTCTACGACCTCGCCGACGAGCGCGGCCTCCTCGTCCAGCAGGACTTCCTGTTCGCCTGCGCCGCGTACCCGGAGGAGGAACCGTTCGGCAGCGAGGTGGCCGCCGAGGCCGCCGAGCAGGTAACCCGGCTCGCGCCGTACCCGTCGCTGGTGCTCTGGACCGGCAACAACGAGAACATCTGGGGCTGGCACGACTGGGACTGGCAGCAGGACCTCGCCGGGCGCACCTGGGGGCGTGGCTACTACCTCGACGTGCTGCCCCGGATCGTCGGCGAGCTGGACCCGACCCGCCCGTACTGGCCGGGCAGCCCCTGGTCGGGCACCGAGGCGATCCACCCCAACGACCCGGCGCACGGCACCACCCACATCTGGGACGTGTGGAACACCGACGACTACACCAGGTACCGGGAGTACGTGCCGCGCTTCGTCGCCGAGTTCGGCTACCAGGCCCCACCGGCGTACGCCACGCTGCGCCGGGCGCTGAGCGACGAACCCCTGGCGCACGACTCACCGGGCATGGCGCACCATCAGAAGGCGGCCGACGGTGACGCCAAACTCCAGCGGGGCCTCGACGCGCACCTGCCCGCCCCGGCGGACTTCGACGACTGGCACTACCTGACGCAGCTCAACCAGGCCCGAGCCATCCAGCTCGGCGTGGAGCACTTCCGCTCCCACCGGAACGTCTGCGCCGGCACCATCGTCTGGCAGCTCAACGACTGCTGGCCGGTCACCTCCTGGTCGGCCGTCGACGGCGACGGCCGTCGCAAACCCCTGTGGTATGCGCTGCGACACGCGTACGCCGACCGGCTCCTCACCGTGCAGCCCCGGGACGGCGGCCTGGCAGTGGTCGCCGTCAACGAAACCGCCGAGGCCTGGACGGCATCCGCCGCGGTCACCCGGTGCACGCTCACC
>NZ_JAGPXZ010000692.1:0-3244 GCF_018070305.1 Micromonospora sp. M51
CGGGCGTCGCAGGGCGAGTTCGGCCCGGACGCGGTCAACGTGCAGGCCGGCGGGGTGGTCGCCGAGGACGTTCGGCCGCTGCTGCCGCTGGCGGAGAAGCTCGGCCGGGCGTTCACCGCTGTCGCCGGCGGGGTCGCCGCCAGCGTCACTGTCGAGGTTCGCGGTGAGATCGTCAGCCACGAGGTGTCGGTGCTCAAGCTCGCCGCCACGAAGGGCCTGTTCAGCTCCGTGGTCGAGGAGCAGGTCACCTACGTCAACGCCCCGCACCTGGCCGCCGAGCGTGGCGTCGAGGTCACCCTGGCCGCCCTGGCCGAGACGGCCGATCAGCCGACCCTGGTCACGGTGCGCGGCGCGCTGCCGGACGGCCGGACGGTGAGTGTCTCCGGCACCGTCACCCAGTCCGGCGCTCGCGACGTGCTGAAGCTGACCGAGGTGGACGGCTTCGACGTGGAGATCGGCGCGGAGGGCATCCTGCTCTTCCTGCGCTACGCCGACCGCCCCGGTGTGGTCGGCACCGTCGGTACCCTGCTCGGCGAGTCGGGCATCAACATCGCGGCCATGCAGGTGGCGCGTCGGGAGGCGGGCGGCGAGACGCTGATGACGCTCACCGTCGACCAGGCGCTCGGCGCCGACCTGCTCACCTCGGCCGCCGAGTCGATCGGTGCCACCGCGGCCAGCGCCGCCGACCTGCGCGACGAGTAACAGCCGACAAGCACTGTGGGGGGCCTGGCGATTCGCCGGGCCCCTCGTCATTTCCCGTCTACTGCCGCTGGTCGGGTCAGCCGGGCAGTCGTGCCGGGGGCGGGTAGACCGAGCCGTCCTGCGGGTCGAAGAGCATCAGCCCGTGTTCGCCGGCCAACCGCTCGATGTCCAGGAGCACCTGGTCCGCGCAGGTCGGGTGCAGGTTCAACTCGACGTGGTCGTGGGCCGCGTGCAGCGGCGCCACCGCCCAGGGGCTGTCCGGGCCGGGGTGACGGTCCGGATAGGACGCCGTGATCGCCCGGTAGAAGCTGACCACCCGTGGGTCGGGGTAGCGGTCCACGTGCCGTCCCTGTCGGCAACCGTCGACCGCTGTCCGCACGTCCTCGGGCGTCGCCCCGTCCTCCAGGGCCCACACGCTCAGATCGAAACTCACGGCGGACAGCGTGCCATCCGCCGTTCACCATGTCGAAATTGCCTCGCCGCCGGTCAACCACCGATTGTCGCAGTCTCCGGTGCCGACGGTCCGGTGTGGAGACTCTTGCGTCGAGTTGCGTCGATTCGCTAGCGTACGCACTGCGGTCACTGGCCGAGTTCGAGGCGCCGGCCCGTCTTCGGGTGGCGCGGTCGACGTCCGGCCCGACCGGTCCGCACCCCTCGGTTGTGCGAGCCACGCGCACTCGTCGCTGACCGGCCCCCATGGTCGTTGCCGAGACCGTGGGGGCCGATCGCGTGCCCGACCAGCTCAGCGACGGTGGGCGAAGAGCGCGCGATAGTCGGAGTTTCCCCGGAACCAGGCCAGGCCGGTGGGGCCGGCGGCGTAGAGCGCCGTGGCGTAGGCATCGGCGACCGCCAGGTCGGGGCCCACGACGGTGGCGGCGGCGAGGTTCTCGGCCGGTTCGCCGGTGTGCGGGTCCACCACGTGCCCCTGCCGTCCGGTCACGCCGGAGGTGCCGATGGCGCCAGCGGTCATCTCCAGCACCAGCGGCGCGCGCTCGGGTGCGGTCGGGTGGTGCACGGCGACCCGCCAGGGCCCTCCGTGCGGCGCGCGGCCCCGGACGACGAGGTCGGCGCCGGCGAGGACGGCGTAGTCGTGGATGCCGGCGGCGCGCAGCCGCTCCGCGGCGCGTTCCACCGCCCAACCGCCGAGCAGGCCGCCCGGGTCGAAGCCGCCGGGCACCGCCCAGGCGTCGAACCACCCGTCGGTGGCGGCGCGCATCGCGGCGCAGCGGTCCACCAGGTCGGCCAGCGGCGGGTACGACTCGGGGCTGATCTCGCCCCGACGCAGCCGGGACACCAGGCTCTCCGGTCGGTTGGGGCCGTAGGTGAGGTCGATGGCGCGCAGTTCGGCGACGCTGTCCCGCAGCGCCTCGCCCACGCCCCGGCGGCCGAGCCACTCGGGCGCGTTGAGCAGCAGGGTGTACTCGGCGGTCGCGGTGCGGACGGTGTGCTGCACCGCGATCCGGCCCTCGGTGGCGCCGGCCGGGTCGATCCGGTGCCGGCGGCTGCCGAGTCGGAGGTCCGGCCGGCGGTGGCGGAACGCGGACGGGTCCGGCCAGCGGGTCCGTGGCTGTTCGTCGATGCGCATCGCATCTGCCCCCTCGCACGTGGTGCCGCATCATCGCGACCCCGTTGGTCAGCGGGCCCCCGCGACCCACTGAGCACTACCGTACGCAGCGGAGATGATCGCTCCATGAGTCTCAGCTGAGAGGGTGCTGTGCATTCCCGCGTCCCAAATCATGGACGCTGCGTACCGGGAGGCGGGACGACGACGTACCGTTGCGCAGACGGAACCGTTGAGCAGAGGAGTGCGGTCGTGGCGCGGATCGCGGTGGTGGCCGGGGACGGCATCGGGCCTGAGGTGGTCGCGCAGGCCCGCAAGGTTCTCGACGCGGTGCTGCCCGACGTGCAGGCCACCGAATACGACCTCGGTGCCGCCCGCTGGCACCGTACCGGTGAGGTGCTGCCCGACTCGGTGCTGGCCGAGTTGGCCGGGCACGACGCGATCCTGCTCGGCGCGGTCGGTGACCCGACGGTCCCGCCGGGGGTGCTGGAGCGGGGGCTGCTGCTCAAGCTCCGTTTCGCCTTCGACCAGTACGTCAACCTGCGCCCGTCCCGGCTCTGGCCCGGGGTCACCGGTCCGCTGGGCAACGTGAAGCCGGGCGAGGTCGACCTCGTGGTGGTGCGCGAGGGCACGGAGGGGCTCTACGCCGGTGCCGGTGGCTCCCTGCACCGGGACACTCCGGCCGAAATCGCCACCGAGGAGAGCCTGAACACCCGCCACGGCGTGGAGCGGGTGATCCGCGACGCGTTCGCCCGCGCCGGCCGCCGGGAGCGGCGCAAGGTCACCCTCGTGCACAAGACCAACGTGCTCACCCACGCCGGGTCGCTCTGGGCGCGCACGTTCGACGCCGTCGCCGCCGAGCACCCGGATGTCGCCACCGAATACCAGCACGTCGACGCGGCGGCCATGTTCCTCGTCACCCAGCCGCAGCGCTACGACGTGGTGGTCACCGACAACCTCTTCGGCGACATCCTCACCGAC
>NZ_JAGPXZ010000693.1:0-3242 GCF_018070305.1 Micromonospora sp. M51
ACATCCCGATCGCCGGCTCGCCCGCGCCGGTACCCGTCGGGGCTCGCTGACCCGGCCGACGGCACCGCCGCCGCGGCTAGGCGGGTCGGCGGGCCATCCGTCGGCCGATCCGCCGCCCGGCGAGGCTCACCAGCGTGCTGCCGACCGCCATCCCGACCAGCACCAGAATTCCGCCTACCACCCACAGCCCGCTGTCGTCGGTCCCGGCGGCCCGCCACGACCAGACCGCTGTGAACGCCACGGTCATCACCGGCGCCACCAGCCACGGGCTGAGCCGCGTCCCGGCGAGCCCGGCCAGCAGGACGAGCGTCAACACACAGCCGATCACCTGCCACGGCTCGTACGGACCGCTGCTCGCGCCGGTCTGCGCGTCGACCGTGTACCGGGTGTCCCAGCCCAGCCACAGGATCCACGCCCCGATCGTGGCCGCCGCCAGGAACAGAACACCGAGCAGTGCCCGCGTACCCCTCGTCGCCGTCATCCGGCGATCATGCCCTGCCGACCCCTTCACGGGAATACGCGTCGGCGTCCGGTGTGATCCGGTGGGCTGTTGCCCCGGTCGGTGGCGATCCTCTACGGTCGGCTCAGCGGTGGGCGGTGCGGTCCGCATCCGACCCGACACCGCCGGTTGCCCGTCGTGCGGGCCGGGATGGTGGAGTCCCGGGTCGCCCCGGCGGCGGTGCCCCGGCGGTCGTGTGACTCCCAGCTCGTCCCCGGGTCCACCCGGGGTGGCTCCGCGTGGAGCCGACGGCGAGCCGGGGCACGCCGACCCACCGGGAGAGCCCCGTGTTCCTCAGCCCGCACGAGCAGGACCGCCTGCTCGTCCACGTCGCGGCCGATGTCGCCCGCGCCCGCCGCGAACGCGGCCTGCGCCTCAACTATCCCGAAGCCGTCGCGGTGATCACCGCGTTCCTCCTCGAAGGGGCCCGCGACGGGCGGTCGGTGGTCGACCTGATGTCGGCCGGCCGGGCGGTGCTCGGCCGCGACGACGTCCAGGACGGCATCCCCGAGTTGCTGAGGGAGGTGCAGGTGGAAGCGACGTTCCCGGACGGCACCAAGTTGGTGACGGTGCACCACCCGATCCCGTGATCCCCGGGGAGATCCTGCCGGCGACCGACCCGGTCGAGATCAACGTGGGTCGCCCGGTGACCACACTGCTCGTGGTCAACACCGCCGACCGCCCGGTGCAGGTCGGCTCGCACTACCACTTCGCCGAGGCCAACCCGGCGCTGTCGTTCGACAGGGGCGCGGCGTGGGGGCAGCGCCTCGCCGTGCCGGCCGGCACCTCGGTCCGGTTCGAACCGGGCATCAGCCGCAGCGTCGACCTCGTCCCGCTGGGAGGCGCGCGCGTCGTGCCCGGCCTGCGGGGCGAGTGCGCCGGACCGCTCGACACCCCGACGGCCGACGGGTCGCCGCAGTGAGCGCCGTGCGGCGGGAGCGCTACATCGACCTGTACGGGCCGACGACCGGTGACCGGATCCGGCTGGCCGACACGAACCTGCTGATCGAGGTGGAGACCGACCACTGCGTGGGCGGCGACGAGGCGGTGTTCGGCGGCGGGAAGGTGATCCGCGAGTCGATGGGGCAGTCCCGGGCCACCCGCGCCGAGGGGGCCCTGGACACCGTCATCACCGGCGCTGTGGTGCTCGACCACTGGGGCGTGGTCAAGGCCGACGTGGGGCTGCGCGACGGGCGCATCGTGGCGCTCGGTCGGGCCGGCAACCCGGACACCATGCCCGGCGTGCACCCCGACCTGGTCATCGGCCCGTCGACAGAGGTGATCGCGGGCAACGGGCGGATCCTCACCGCCGGCGCTGTCGACACCCACGTGCACTTCATCTGCCCGCAGATCGTCACCGAGGCGCTGGCCAGCGGCGTCACCACGCTGGTCGGCGGCGGCACCGGGCCGGCCGAGGGGACCCGCGCGACAACTGTCACCCCGAACGCCTGGCACCTGGCCCGGATGCACGAGGCGCTGGACACGATGCCGGTCAACGTGCTGCTGCTCGGCAAGGGCAACACCGTCTCCGACGACGCGCTGTGGGAACAGTTGCGGGCCGGTGCGGGTGGTTTCAAGCTGCACGAGGACTGGGGCACCACACCGGCGGCGATCGACGCGTGTCTGCGGGTGGCGGACGCGTCCGGGGTGCAGGTGTCGATCCACACCGACACGCTCAACGAGGCCGGGTTCGTCGCCGACACCCTGCGGGCGATCGGTGGACGGGCGATCCACTCGTACCACACCGAGGGCGCCGGTGGCGGGCACGCGCCGGACATCATCACCGTGGCCAGCGAACCGAACGTGTTGCCGTCGTCGACCAACCCGACCCGGCCGTACACCGCGAACACCCTGGCCGAGCACCTGGACATGTTGATGGTCTGCCACCATCTCAACCCGTCCGTGCCGGAGGACCTGGCCTTCGCCGAGAGCCGGATCCGACCATCCACGATGGCCGCCGAGGACCTGCTGCACGACCTCGGCGCGATCTCGATCATCGGTTCCGACGCGCAGGCGATGGGCCGGGTCGGCGAGGTGATCACGCGGACCTGGCAGAGCGCCCACGTGATGAAGGACCGGGTCGGCGCGCTGCCGGGTGACGGGGCCGCCGACAATCACCGGGCCCGACGGTACGTGGCGAAGTACACCATCTGCGCGGCGATGGCCAACGGGCTGGAACGGGAGATCGGCTCGGTCGAGCCGGGCAAGCTCGCCGACCTGGTGCTCTGGGACCCGGCGTTCTTCGGCGTCCGACCGCACCTGGTGCTCAAGGGCGGCATGATCGCGTACGCCCAGATGGGTGACGCGAACGCCTCGATCCCGACACCCCAGCCGATGCTGCCCCGGCCGATGTTCGGGGCGTACGGCGCGGCGGCGGCGGCCACCAGCCTGGCCTTCGTGGCCCCGGCGGCAGTGGACGCCGGGCTCCGCCTGGACGTACGCCGCCGGGTGGTGCCGGTGAGCGACGTGCGGTCGCGGGGCAAGGCCGACCTGCCGGAGAACAACGCGATGCCGCGCATCGAGGTGGACCCGGACACCTTCACCGTGCGGATCGACGGGCAGGTGGTGGAGCCGGACCCGGTGACCCGGCTGCCGATGGCCCAGCGGTACTTCCTGTTCTGATGGCGACGCCGAGCCTGCTGTTGCTGTTGGCCGACGGGCGGTTCCCGGCGGGGGCGCACGCGCACTCCGGTGGTCTGGAGGCGGCCGTCGCCGCCGGCCGGGTCACCGACCTGGTCACGAT
>NZ_JAGPXZ010000694.1:0-3237 GCF_018070305.1 Micromonospora sp. M51
GCGTCCCAGGGCGCCGCGCCGCAAGCGGTCCGAGCACGTACCGGCGCGGGTGTACGAACTGCTCGCCCACCTTCAGATCCCCGCGTTCGTGGAAGGACGCGCCTTCGACGTCCTGGCCTCCAACCCGATGGCCGTGGCGCTCTCCCCGCGCCTGCGGCCCGGTCAGAACCGGCTGCGCTCGCTCCTGCTCGATCCGGAGGAACGAGCCTTCCACCAGGACTGGACGAAGGCCACCGCCGACTTCATCGCCACCCTGCGCACCACCATCGGCGACGACATCGACAACCCCCGGTTCGTCGAGCTGGTGGGCGAACTCGCGCTGTCCAGTCAGCGGTTCCGGACCCTGTGGGCCCGCCACGACGTCCGCAGCCTCGACGGGGGCACGACCACCGTCCACCATCCCGTCGTCGGTGAACTGCGCCTCCACCGGGACAAACTCCCCATCGGTGACGTCATCCTCGTCGTCTACTACCCCGACAAGGACAGCGACAGCGACGAGAAACTGCGGCTGCTCGCCGCGCTCGCACACACCGAGACCGCCGACGACCACACCCGGGTGGGGCGGCCCGACGCGTCGTCGAACCGCCCCACCCGTTCCCGGAGCTGATCAGAAACCGAGGACGGCCCGCCCGCCGACCACCGGCAGTCGCAGCTCGCTGTCTTTCGGCGCGACCCGCAGCTCGGTGCCGCCCAGCGGCAGCAGGGTGTACTCCTGGTCGCTGGAGAAAACCACCACGCCGATGCGGTGGCCCGCCGGGAAGACGTAGTCCTTCGGCTCCATGGTCCACCGGTAGTCGTACAGCTTGCCCTGCTTGACCGGCTCGGTGCGGGCGGCGCTCTTGCGGTTCTGCGGGTCCATCCAGCCTCGCGTCACCACTGTCGGTGCTGCGGTCGACCCGGCCGGCCCGTAGTCGACCAGGTACGCGGTGAGGTTCGCGTCCGGCTTGTTGTCGATCGCCATCCGCAGCCGCATCTCCGGACGCCCCGAGATGCGCACGCTCTGCGTCAGCTCCGGGGAACGGTAGGCGAGCCGGTTGGCGCTCGCGGTGTCCGGATTGGACACCAGAGTGTCCGGGTGGATGGTCCGGCCCTCGTCGACGAAGCTCTGCTCGACAGTGGCCTTGGGCGGCTTGCCGGTGGTGAGGGTGCCCGGCGCGGTGGCGTCGGTGGCGGCGAAGCGCAGCCCGACCTCCCGCGCGGCCGGGTCGGGCCAGTTGGCGTACGTGGTGTAGGCGCGATCCTCGCGCTGGAGCACCGCCGTCGGCTCGTCCATGATGCCGTTGCGTACGTTCCACAACCAGAAGTCGAACCAGCGGTTCTCGGTCTGCTTGTACGTCCACGTCTGGCCGCTCGGCAGGGTCACCGAGGCGCTGCTGCCCGGGCCGCCGTGCCCGCCCTGGTGCAGCCAGATCTTGCGCGGCACGTGGCGCTTGGCGAGCTCGTCCCACCAGCCGGCGAAGTGTTCGGTCTTCACGTTCCAGTCGTTGAGGCCGTGCACCACGAAGACGCTGGCCTCGACGTCGCGGGCGTCGAGGTAGTCGCGGTCGCGCCAGAACGTGGAGTAGTCGCCGGTGATCCGGTCCTGCTCCTCGGTGATCTTCGCGAGCTCGTCGGCGCACTGCCCCTCGGCGCGGGCCTGTCCGGCGGTGTACTGGGCCAGGATGTCGAGGTCCTCGCCCTGGAACGTGCCGGGTGCGACGACGAGGCCGTTGGCCCGGTAGTAGTCGTACCAGCTGCTGATCGCGGAGACCGGCACGATGGTCTTGAGCCCCTTGACGCCCGTGGTGGCGACCTGGTTGGGCAGCGTCCCGTTGTAGGAGACCCCGGTCATGCCGACCGCGCCGGTGGTCCAGCCGGCGGTGACCGGGGCGCCGTTGGCGTCGTACCCCTTCGCCCGGCCGTTGAGCCAGTCGATGACGGCCTTGGTGCCCAGCGTCTCGGCCTGGTCGCCGCTGGTCGGGCAGCCGTCCGAGTCGCCGGTGCCGACGCTCTGGCCGAGCACCACCGCGTACCCGCGGGGCACGTAGTAGTCATCCAGCGAGCCGGGCAGGTTGGCCTTGGCCTGGGCCCGCTGCGTGCCCACGTCGAGCGCCCGGCGGCCGGAGCGGTCGGTCAGACCGTTCTGCGGCAGGTCGTCGACCAGCACGCTCGGGTACGGCACGTCACCCCAGGTGCCCTTGCGGTAGGGGCTGTGCTCGAAGATGACCGGCACCTTGAAGCCCTGGGTGGCGGTTTCCCGGGGACGGGAGATGTCGATGGCCACCCGGTCGAGTCGGCCGTCGTGGTCGGTGTCCACCGGGGTCTGGACGAACACGCGTTCCTCGATCGCGTCGGCGAGCGAGAACACGGGTTGGGTCATGCCGTCGCTGACCACGATGCCGGTGGGCGTGGTGGGCGGGGGCGGGGCGGCAGCCGCTGGTGGGGCTGCGCTGAGCACCAGCGCGCCGGACACGCCGACGCTCAGGAGTGCCAGATGACGGGGTCGACGCATGCGCGTCTCCCTTCGGTTGGGCTGGTTGCCGGGGTGGGCGGGAGCCGATCTCGAAGATCCATTCGTCGCCATGCTAGGTCCGGTCCGGCGTCGCGTCGATCCCTTCGACCGGGTACGCACCTGTCGTCCACGCCGTCGCCGCCGGTCCGGCGGGCCGCAATCGAAACGACATCGAACTGAGCCCGTCGGCGATACAACGGCGAAATCCGCAGCGCGTGGGCCGGAAAACCCCTCGTCAAGGGGTGCCCGCCTGGTCGTCTCCGTGCATATGATCTTGCAGGAAGTCGCCCGAAGAGGCGCTTTCGTCCACATAAGACGAGGAGCACCATGCTCAGGAAAACGCGGTGGCTGTTGGCCATCGCCGTCACGGCCACCACGCTGACCGCCCTACCGGGCGGCGCGGCCACGGCCGGACCCCGCCACATCGGTCAGACCGGCGCACCCGCAGCCACGGCCGATCCGAAGACGCACACCGTCACCCTGCTGACCGGGGACGTGGTGACCGTACGGGACACCGGACCGGGCTGCCCGCACGCCACGGTCCGGCCGGCCGACGAGAACGCGGTGATCCGCCAGACCTGTGGCCCCGACGGCCACCTGCACGTCATCCCCGCCCGCGTCGCGTCCCAGATCGGCTCGGTCCTCGACCCCGACCTCTTCGACGTCACCGCGCTGATCGCCGACGGGTACGACGACGAGAACACCCTCGAGTTGCCGCTCATCGTGCAGCCCGCCACGGCGTCGGC
>NZ_JAGPXZ010000695.1:0-3218 GCF_018070305.1 Micromonospora sp. M51
GGCACCGGTCGACCCGAGCGCGCTGCACCGGCGGGTGTTCCGACCGCAGCACGCCACGCTGGTCATCGTCGGCGCCGCCGACGCCGAGGTGCTCCTCGCCCCGGTCGCCGACGTCCTGGGCAGCTGGCCGGCCGGGCCCGCTGCCCGACCGGCACCGGACGATCCCGGGCCGCAGCTGCTGCTGTTGCGGGAGGCGGCCGGCGACACCGTCCATCTCACGCTCTCCGGGCGTGAGCCCGAGGTCGGGTCGGCGGAGCCCGCCCGGTATCTGACCACCGCGCTGCTGGGCGGGCACACCTCCGCCCGGCTGGCCGAGCGGTGTCGTCGCCTGGGCCACGCCGATGTCATGGTGGCGCGTCGCGACGTGCTGGCCGGGTACCGGCGGGCGTCCGTGCGGCTGGCAGTGCCGCGGGACCGGATCGACGAGGCGGTGGCGGGGGTCCGTGCGGAGGTTGCCGCGCTGATCGCCGAGCCGCCGTCGCAGGAGGAGCTGGCGGCTGTGCGCCGGTACTGCTCGGCGCAGTTGCTGTCGGCCTTCGACTCACCGGCGGGGCTGGCGGACGCGCTGCGGCACACCACGGCATCGGGGCGCGGACTGGACTGGGTGGTGCGACGGCCCGAGCTGCTGCGTACGCCGCGACCCGTGGACGTGTCCGCCGCCGCCCGGGACCTCTTCGGCGCGCTGAGTCACACCGTCGTGCTGGGTGATCCGCCCGCCGACTTTCCGACCTATCGACTTGCCGCTGCGGAAAGTCGCGCCTAGACTTTCCGTTATGGAAACAGGAGGAATCATGAACCGGATAGGCCCGCAGGAAGCGCGCCAGGCACTGGTCCAGGTCGCCGGTGGCCGCGAGATCATCGCCGACCGGGCCGTCGCGCCCTGGTGGTACCACCTGGGTATCGGCCTGTCCCTGCTGTGGGCGTTCGCGGCAGTCTCCATCGGCTGGGCGTGGATCCCGTACGGCGTGATCATCGGTCTGCTGGTCGGGCCACTGCTGTTCAACCTCGCGGCCAACCACGTCACCGGCATCTCACTGGACCGCTACCACGCGACCCCCGGCGCCCGCCGGATCAGCGTCCGCGCCGGTGCCGCGCTGCCCGCGCTGATCGTGCTCGGGCTCGCCCTCGAATGGGGTGCCGACCTGCGCGGCAGCATGGCGGTCTGCGGCGTCGTCATGCTCGTCATCACGATCGTCGCCGGCCGTCGCATCGACGCGGCGCTCGTACGTGACCTGGGCCGGCGGGCATGAGGTCCGGCTTCGACGAGGTCATCCACCCACTCAACCGACTGCAGATCTGCGCCATGCTCAGCCGCGTCGAGTCGCTGTCGTTCTCGACCATCCGCGACGCCCTGGCGGTCAGCGACTCCGTGCTCAGCAAGCAGCTCAAAGTGTTGCAGGAAGCCGGTTACGTGACAGTGCGCAAGGAGTCATTCAATTCTCGAATCCACGCTTGGGTGGCGCTCACACCGCTCGGTAGAACTGTCTTCACCGCGCACATGGCCGAGCTTCGCCGAGTCGCCGACAGCGTGGTGACCGACGACCGCCCCCGTCCGTAGCGACCCGATCGTTCGCACCGGCGGCGGCCAACCTGGAAGAGGGGGGAACAACCGTGACGCCAGCCCACTCGCCGCCCGGAGCCCACATCGCCTTCATGTCCGTGCCGCTGCACGGTCACGTGAACCCCATGCTCGGCGTGGTGGCGGAGCTCGTCGGCCGGGGGCACCGCGTCACCTTCGCCACCGCACCCGCCTTCGGTGCGCTGGTCGAGGAGGCGGGCGCCGCGCTGGTGCCGTACACCTCGACGTTCCCGTCGCCCGGCACCCCCGGGCGCGGATGGCTCGCCACCGACGACGACGGCCGGCAGGCCGCCGCGGTCTTCGCCCGCGAACGCGACGTCGCGCTGCCGCAGGTCGCGGCGGCGTACCAGGGCGACCGCCCGGACCTGATCGTGTACGACACGGTCACCGCCCACGCACCGCTGCTGGCGAGGCACTGGCGGGTGCCGGAGGTGCAGTTCTCACCGACCCACGTCTTCTACTCCGGCAGCGAGGAGCAGATCGGTGCCCCCGTGCGGGTCGCCCCCGACGTCAAGCCGTGCGTGGTGGCGATGCCGCGATCGTTGCAGGTCAACGCCGCGCAGGTGGACGACTCGTACCTCTTCGTCGGCCCGGTGCCGTGGCGTCGACGCACCGACGGTGACTGGACCGCCCCGCCGGGCCGCCCGGTGGCCCTGGTCTCGCTCGGCACCACGTACAACACCCGGCCCGGTGTCTTCGCCGACTGCGCGGCGGCATTGGCCGGCGACGGCTGGCACGTGGTGATCGCCACCGGCACCACAGTCGATCCGGCCGCGCTGGGCGACCTCCCGGCCGGCGTCGAGGTGCACCGCTGGGTGCCGCAGGTGCGGGTGCTGGAACAGGCCGGCGTCTTCGTGACCGCCGGCGGCACCGGAAGCGTCCTCGAAGGGCTCACCCAGGGCGTGCCGCTGGTGGTGGTCCCGCAGGGCGTCGAGCAGTTCGTGACCGCCGCCCGCGTCGAGGCCCTGGGCGTCGGCCGGGTCGTCCCGCCCCGGGCCTTCGCCGCGGAAGCCGTGCGCGACGCGGTGCGGGCCGTCACGACCAGCCCCGAAACCCGGGTACGGCTCGACGAACTGCGCGCCGAGATCGCCGCCGCCGGTGGTGCCCGCGCCGCCGCCGACCACATCGAACTGCACCTGCCCCTGGCCGGGGCGACCCCTGTCGAGAAAGGACGCGCGGCATGACGAGCACTCTCACCGCACCGGATCCGGTCCGGACCGCCCCCGCGGAGCCGCCGCCCGTGGTGCGGGTAAGCGGGCTGCGGATGAGCTACGGCACCCAGCAGGTGCTGCGTGGCATCGACTTCACCATCACCCAAGGCCAGATCGTCGCCCTGCTCGGGCCCAACGGCGCCGGCAAGAGCACCACCATCGAGATCCTGGAAGGCTTCCGGCTCCGGTCCGCCGGTGAGGTCAGCGTGCTCGGCGTCGACCCCGCCCGTGGCGACGAGGCGTGGCGGGCCCGGCTCGGCATCGTCCTGCAGTCCTGGCGTGACCACGGCAAGTGGCGGGTCCGGGAGCTGCTGTCGCACTTCGGCTCCTTCTACCGGCCGTACGCGACCGACGGCGTGACCCGGCCCTGGGATGTCGACGAGCTGCTGGCCGCCGTCGGGCTGACCGAGCAGGCCGACAAGCCGATC
>NZ_JAGPXZ010000696.1:0-3216 GCF_018070305.1 Micromonospora sp. M51
CCGGACCGGCCCGGGGGCCGGTCCGCCGGCCCCGCGGCCCGCGCCGCTCACTCCTGCCGTATCTGCTGCTCGCACCGGCCGTCGTGCTGGAACTCGCCATCCACGTGATCCCGATGGTGGTCGGGGTCTGGATGAGCCTGCTGGAGCTGACCCAGTTCCACATCCGCGACTGGTCCACCGCGCCCTTCATCGGGCTGGAGAACTACCGAGCGACGCTCGACCTGAACAGCGCCGCCGGTAAGGAACTGCTGCACTCGTTCTGGGTCACCCTGGCCTACAGCCTGCTCTCGGTCGGGTTCGCCTGGCTGCTCGGCATCTCCGCGGCGGTCGTCCTGCAACGGCCGTTCCGGGGCCGGGCGATCCTGCGGGCGCTGTTCCTCACCCCGTACGCGCTGCCGGTCTACGCCGCCGTGATCACCTGGAGTTTCCTGCTGCAACGCGACACCGGCCTGGTCAACCACGTCCTCGTGGACCAGCTCGGGCTGATGAACGACCGGCCGTTCTGGTTGATCGGCGACAACAGCTTCTGGTCGCTGCTCGTGGTGTCGGTGTGGCGCAACTGGCCGTTCGCGTTCCTGTGCCTGATGGCCGGGCTGCAGAACGTGCCCGGCGAGCTGTACGAGGCCGCCGCGATCGACGGCGCGGGCTTCTGGCGGCGGCTGCGCTCGGTCACCCTGCCGATGCTGCGGCCGGTCAACCTGGTGCTGCTGCTGGTGCTGTTCCTGTGGACGTTCAACGACTTCAACACCCCGTTCGTGCTCTTCGGCGGCTCCGCGCCGGAGCAGGCCGACCTCATCTCCATCCACATCTACCGCAGCTCCTTCAAGACCTGGGACTTCGGCTCCGGGTCGGCGATGTCGGTGGCGCTGCTGCTGTTCCTGCTGGTCGTCTCGGCCGCGTACCTGCTGATCACCAACCGTCGGAGGGACGACCATGCGTGAGACCGCCGGTGAGCGCTGGGGCCGGCGCATCGTGCTGACCCTGCTCGCCCTCTTCGTCGTCATCCCGCTGTACGTGATGGTCACCTCGGCGGCGAAGCCGTTGCAGGACGTGCAGAACGGCTTCACCTGGTGGCCCAGCCGGCCCACCCTGCAACCGTTCATCGACATGTGGAGCACCGTGCCGCTGGCCCGGTACCTGGTGAACAGCCTGGTGGTGTCGAGCATCGCGGCGGTCTGCTCGGTGGCGGTGGCCATCTTCGCCGCGTTCGCGGTCAGCCGGTACCGCTTCCGGGGCCGGGGGGTGTTCTCGGTGACGGTGCTGTCCACCCAGATGTTCCCCGGCATCCTGTTCCTGCTGCCGCTGTTCCTCATCTACGTCAACCTGGGCAACGCCACCGGCATCGAGCTGTACGCCAGCCGTACCGGCCTGGTCATCACGTACCTGACCTTCTCGCTGCCGTTCTCGATCTGGATGCTGGTCGGCTACTTCGACTCGATCCCCCGGGGTCTGGACGAGGCGGCGCAGGTCGACGGCGCCGGCCCGCTGCGCACCCTGTTCCAGGTCATCCTGCCGGCCGCCGTGCCCGGCGTCGTCGCGGTCACCGTGTACGCGTTCATGACCGCGTGGGGTGAGGTGCTCTTCGCCTCGGTGATGACCGACGAGGGCAGCCGCACCCTGGCCGTCGGCCTGCAGGGCTACTCCACCCAGTTCAACGTCTACTGGAATCAGATCATGGCCGCCTCGCTGGTGGTCAGCATCCCGGTCGTCGTCGGGTTCCTGGCCCTGCAGCGGTACTTCGTCGCCGGCCTCACCGCCGGCGCGGTCAAGTGAACCACCCAACCCCAGAGGAGAACCGACCCGTGCCCGACCTGTCCAAGCTGCCACCCGACTTCCTCTGGGGTGTCGCCACGGCGGCGTACCAGATCGAGGGGGCCGTCGACGTCGACGGCCGGGCACCGTCCATCTGGGACACCTTCTCGGCGACTCCCGGCAACGTCGACAACGGCGACACCGGTGCGGTGGCGTGCGACCACTACCACCGGTGGCCGGAGGACCTGGCGCTGCTGCGCCGCCTCGGCGTGGACGCGTACCGTTTCTCGGTGGCCTGGCCCCGGGTCATGCCCGACGGTGTCGGGCGGGTCAACGCCGCCGGGCTGGACTTCTACGACCGGCTCGTCGACACGCTGCTCGCCGACGGGGTTCGGCCGTTCGTCACCCTCTACCACTGGGACCTGCCGCAGGTGATGCAGGACCGGGGCGGTTGGCCCGAGCGCGCCACCGCCGAGGCGTTCGCCGACTACGCGGCGGTGGTGGCCGGCCGCCTCGGTGACCGGGTCGCCGACTGGTGCACCGTCAACGAGCCGCTCTGCGTGTGCTGGATCGGGCATCTGGAGGGCAACATGGCCCCCGGCGAGCGGGACCTGACCCGCGCGGTGCACGCCTCGCACCACGTGCTGCTCGGGCACGGCCTGGCCACCCAGGCGATCCGGGCCAACGCGGCCCGGCCGGCGTCGGTGGGTCTGGTGCTCAACCTCAGCCCGATCGAGGCGGCGACCGACCGGCCCGAGGACGTCGCGGCGGCCCGCCGGGCCGATGGGCACGTCAACAGGTGGTGGCTGGACCCGATCCACGGGCGGGGCTACCCCGCCGACATGATCACCACCTACGGCGTCGAGCCGCCGGTACGCGGCGACGACCTGGCGACGATCGCCACGCCGACGGACTTTCTCGGGGTGAACTACTACTTCCGGCAGCTGGTGGTCGACGACCCGACGGGCGCGGCGCCGTACGCCCGGCAGGTGCCGGTGCCCGGCTCGGTGGAGACCGCGATGGGTTGGGAGATGTACCCGGCGGGGCTGGAGCGGCTGCTCGTCGACGTGCACGAGGAGTACCGGCCGGGCCGGATCATCGTCACCGAGAGCGGCTCGGCGTGGCCGGACGAGGTCACCCCGGACGGCACCGTGGAGGACAAGGAGCGCACCGACCACCTGGAGCAGCACCTCGCCGCGTGCGCGTCGGCGGTGGCCCGGGGGGTTCCCCTGGACGGCTACTTCGTCTGGTCGCTGCTGGACAACTTCGAGTGGGCGTACGGCTACGACAAGCGCTTCGGGCTGGTGCACGTCGACTACGCCACCCAGCGCCGGACGGTGAAGGCGAGCGGTCTGCGCTACGCCGAGCTGATCCGTGCCCACCAGCGGCTCGCCCGGACGACCGGCAGCGCGGCACCGGTGGCCTGACCGTCGGCGGTTCGGGAACGGCCGCTCGGGGGTCGAT
>NZ_JAGPXZ010000697.1:0-3197 GCF_018070305.1 Micromonospora sp. M51
GTTCAGCGCCGGCCGGCGGGGGCTGTTGCTCGGCGACGGCGTGGCCGCGGTCGTGCTGGAGTCGAGCAGCGGCCGACGACGCGGTGGCGCCGATCCGGTGGCCACCGTGGCCGGTTGGGGACGGGCCGGTGACGCGTTCCACCCCTGCCAGCCGGAGCCCGGCGGCACCGGGCTGGCCCGCGCGGTCGGCGGCGCGCTGCGCCGGGCCGGGCTGACACCGCAGGCCGTCGGTTACGTCAACGCCAACGCCACCGGCACCGCGCAGAGCGACGCCGCCGAGGCGGCCGCACTGCGCCGGGCCCTCGGCGGGCGCGCCACCGAGGTCCCGGTCAGCTCCACGAAGTCGGTGCACGGGCACGCGTTGGAGGCGTCCGGGCTGCTCGAACTGGTGGTCACCGCCCTCGCGCTGCGCCACGGTGAGCTGCCGGTCAACGCCGGCTGGCGGGGCCCCGACGAGGCGTGCCCACTCAACGTCATCACCACCGCTCCACGCCGCACGACGGCAACCCACGCCCTCACCCTCAACGCCGCCTTCGGTGGCGCCAACACCGCGCTCCTGGTCGGCGTCGGATGACCGCCGCCAACTCCCCGCGATCGTGCACTTTCTGTCCCGACGAATCCGACCAAGCGCCCGAAACGACGACCGAAACTTCAAGATCGCCGGGGGAGAGGGCGAGGGCGAGGGCGGGGGAGCGGGCGAGGGCCTGGTGGCCGGAGGTCGGGGACGAGGGCGGCGTGGCGGGGGTGCCGGGGTTCGTGCACTCGGACTTCGCGCCGGTGGTGGTGGCTGTCGCCGAGCGGTGCCTACGGCGGGGGTACGGCACCCAGCAGGTGCCACCCGAGGTGCGCACGGGGATCGTGCTGGTCAGCGCCAGCGGCGACCTGGCCAGCGCCCGACACGTACGGGCGACCGTCGAGGCCGGCGGGCGGGTCGGCCCGCTGTTCTTCTTCCAGTCCGTGCCCAACAGCGTCGCCGGGCACATCGCCGCCCGGTGGGGCCTGCGCGGTCCGGTGGTCTGTCTCAGCCCGACCGGCGACCCGTACATCGACGGTGTCGCCGAGGCCGACCTGCTACGCGACGACGGTGACGCCGACGAGGTGTTGCTGATCCTGATCGAACAGGCACCCGACGGGCCGACCGAGGCGGTCGCGGTGCTGCTGGGGGGAGGAGCACGACCATGAGGAAACGGGGACTGCGCGGCGCACTGGCCGCCGACACCGAACTGGGGGCGGGCAACGTCCTGGCCCGGGTGCTGGCGCACGGCGCCGACCCGGACGGGCCCGGCCTGACCTTCGACACCGCCGTCGACGGGCACCCCGCCGAGACGCCACTGACGCTGGGGCGGCTCGACGAACGGGTCGCCGCCCGCGCCGCCTGGCTGCACGAACACGGGGTACGCCCCCGCGACCCGGTCGCCGTCTGGGCCACCGCCGCCGCCGACATGGTGCTCAGCTTCCTGGCGCTGGCCCGCCTCGGCGCGATCCCGGCGCTGATGAACGGCAAGCTCCGCCCGGAGATCGCCGCCGAGTACATCCGCCGTCTGCGGGGCGTCGGGGTGTTGGCCGACGACGCGCACACCGCGCTGCTGGCCGGGCACGACCTGGGCGTGCCGCTGCTCGGCACCCCCGCGCAGGCCGGCACGGGCGACCCGGCCGCCGCGCCGGCGCACTACCGGCACCACCCGGACGACCCGATCGTCATCACCCACACCTCCGGGACGACCGGGGTGCCCAAGGCGGTGCTGCACTCACACGCCAGCCTCTTCGCGGCCACCCGGCACCTGCTCACCATGCCGCAGGCGCAGGGCACCACCCGGATCCTCAACGCGTTGCCCGCACCGCACACCGCGACGGTGCTGATGGTCAACCAGGCGCTGGGCAACCGCGCGCAGATGTTCCTGCTGTCCGAGCAGGGCGGCGAGCAGGTGCTGGACGCGATCCAACGCTGGCGCCCCGACGGGGTGTTCGGCTTCTCGGTCACCTGGGCGGAGCTGGCCCGCTTCGACCTGTCCGGGTACGACCTGGACTCGGTGCGGCTGTGGTTCAACACCGGCGACGCCTCGCACGAGCCGCACATCCGCCGCCTCGTGGCGGTCGGTTGGCACGACACCGTCACCCGTGACGGGGTGGCGAAGGTGCCCGGGTCGGTCTTCATCGACGGGCTGGGTTCCAGCGAGATGGGGCACTCGATGTTCCACATCACCCACCGCGCCGACACCGACCGGTACGGCCGGTGCATCGGCCGCCCGTACCAGTTCGCCACAGTCGCGGTGCTCGACGCCGACGGTGAGCCGGTGCCGGTCGGCGAGGTGGGTTTCCTGGGCATCGACTCGCCGTCGCTGTTCCGGGGCTACTGGAACGACTCGGTCACCACCTACCGCTTCCGCCAGCGCGGCTGGTACCTCACCGGTGACCTGGTTCGCGCCGACGCCGACGGCCGCTACTACCACCTGGACCGGGCGGTGGACTCGGTCGACGCGGGTGACGGGCGGCGCTTCTACACGGCGCTGTCCGAGGAGCGGATCCTCGCCGCCTGCCCGGACGTCACCGACTGCACAGTGGTGATCGTCGCCGAGGCCGGGGTGGTGGTCACCGACGTGCTGCTGGAGTTGGCCGCCGGTGCGGACGAGGCGCAGGACCGCACCGAGCGGGTCCGCGCCGCCCTCGGTGCCGACGTCGGCGCCACCCTGCGCCGGGTCGTGCCGGTGCGCTCCGCCGACATCCCGGTAACCGTGACCGGCAAGGTCCGCAAGGTGGTCCTGCGGGAGCGCTACCTCACCGAGGCGCGTTCGTGACCGCGCTGATCACCGGGATGGGACTGTTCACCCCGGTCGGGCGGGGGGTCGAGGAGACCTTCGACGCCCTGACCACCGGCCGGTCCGGGCTGACCCGTCCGGCCGAGGGGCACCCGGCGCGGGAGTCGCTGGATGTCGCCGGCGTGCTGCCCGACATCGACCCGCGTACCGTCGCGTCCGGGCCGGAGGCCCGGGTCCTGGACCGGATCGTCGTGCTCGCCCTGATCGCCGCCGCCGACGCCCTCGCCGACGCCGGCATCGAGGTGGGCCGCGACGTCGATCCCGACCGGATCGGTGTGATCGTCGGCGGGGTCGGCGGGATGGCCACCCTGGAGTCGCAGGTGCTGGCCCGCGCGGCCCGGGGCCGGGCGGCGGTCAGCCCGTACCTGCTCACCGGGATCC
>NZ_JAGPXZ010000698.1:0-3179 GCF_018070305.1 Micromonospora sp. M51
GGACCTCGCCGGACCGTTCGAGGTCTTCGCCGAGGCCGCCAAGTTCGGCGCGCGCTACGAGCTGGAGGTGCGCTCCGGTGACGGCGCCGCCGTCCGTGCCTCGACGGGCCTACTCGTTCAGGTCGACGGCGCGGTCGACGCGGCGACCGACGTCGGAACCGCCCTCGTGGTCGGCGGCGACGCGTTGGCGGTGCGCCCGATCAGTGCCGACCTCACCGCCGCTGCCGCCACGCTGTCCCGCACCGCCGGGCGCACCGCCGCGGTCTGCACCGGCGCGTTCGTCCTGGCCGCCGCCGGCCTGATGGACGGTCGGCGGGCGACGACGCACTGGCAGCACGCCCGGTTGCTGTCCGCCGCCTTCCCGCAGGTCCACGTCGAGAGCGACGCGATCTTCGTACGGGACGGGACGATCTTCACCTCCGCCGGCGTGTCCGCCGGCATCGACCTCGCGCTCGCCCTGGTGGAGCGTGACCATGGTGCGGAGATCGCCCGGTCGGTGGCCCAGTCGCTCGTCGTCTTCCTGCAACGGCCGGGCGGCCAGTCGCAGTTCTCGCCGTCGCTCGCCCTGCCCCGACCCCGCACTCCGGTGCTGCGGCAGGTGATCGACGCGGTGGCAGCCGACCCGGCCGACGACCATTCGGTGCCGGCCCTCGCCGCCCGGGCGCACGTGAGCCCCCGTCACCTCTCCCGGATGTTCCGGCAGGAGCTGGGCAGCACCCCCAGCAAGTACGTGGAGGGCGTGCGGGTCGACGCGGCCATCCGGTTGCTGCACGCGGGGAAGTCGGTCACCGCCTCCGCCCGACAGGTCGGCATCGGCAGCCCGGAGACGTTGCGCCGGATGTTCCTCGCCCGGGTGGGGGTGTCGCCCCGCGCCTACCAGCAGCGCTTCCGAACGACCGAGCGGGACTCGACGACGGTGCCGGACGACGGGGGCCGGCCGGAGCACTGACCCGCGCACCACCGTCCGGTGCGCCCGAGCCCGGTGCCCTCCGGTGCGATCGCGCCGGAGGGCACCCGTGTCGAGCTGTCGACGGGTCAGAGGCTCGCGAACTGCTCGCGGTGATCGCTGACGAACTCGGCGAAGGTCCGTGGCTGCCGCCCAACGATCCGCTCGACATGGTCGTTGGTGAAGTCACCCCACCCCGAACCGTAGGCGACCCGGTACTCGGCGAGGACCTCGGCCGACCAGTGGTCGAGGCCGGCCTGGAGCAGGCCGTCGCGCGTCTGTTCCGGGCTCTGCGGCACGTAGCGCACCGGCTGGCCGAGCGTACGGGCCATCTCGTCCGCCGCCTGGTCCAGCGTGATGCTCTCCGGGCCGGTGGGCGTGTAGATCATGCCCTGGTGCTGCTCGGGTGCGGCGAGGATCGCCGCTCCCGCGGCGGCGATGTCCCGGGCGTCGATCAGGCCGACCCGGGCGTCACCGAAGAGCCCGAAGAGGTGCTCACCGGCCTTGGCGGCGAGCAGGTTCTGCATGAAGTGGCTCGGCCGCAGGATCGTCCACCCGATGCCCGACTCCTGCAGCTCCGCGTCGGAAAGCGCGTGCAGTCGGCCGTTGCGGGTCGGCGCGTCGTGCGCGGCGCCGATCGCGGAGAGCCGGACGATGTGCCGCACGCCGGCCTGCCGGGCCGCCCACACCGCGTTCATGCTCTGGCTCGGGGCGAGCGGACCCATCGGCATCAGCAGCCACAGCGTCGTCACGCCCTCGAACGCCGAGGTCAGCGTGGTGGGGCGGTCCAGGTCGCCGACGACGTAGTCGACTCCGTCGAGACCTGGCGTACGTGCCACGTCCCGTACGAGCGCGCGGACCGGCTGCTTGCCGGCCAACTCCCGCAGCACCTCCCGCGACACGGTGCCGTTTGCCCCGGTTATCAGAATGGTCATGGTCATCCTCTCGGTCAGGCGGACCGAGATCGGATCATCGGTCGCCGCCAGCGACGATATAGTCCAAAACTTGTACAGTCCAATGATTGGACCAAAGTATGAAGCGCAGCACACTGAAGGAGCAGGACCCTGACCTCGGGATCCTGGCCGTGCAGCTCTCCGCCCGCGTCCAGCGGGAGATCTTCCGACGTTCGGCCGAGCAGGGCTTCGACGACGTCCGGCCCCGCCACGGCGCGGTGCTGGCCTACCTCGACGCCGAGGGCACCCGCCCCGGCGAGCTGGCCCGGCTGGCCGGGCGCAACAAGCAGACGATGGGCGCGATCCTCGACGAGTTGGAGCGACTGGGCTACGTCCGGCGTACGCCCGACCCGGCCGACCGCCGCGCGAAGCTGATCGTGCCGACGGACCGGGGCCTCAGCTTCATGGCGGCCTCCGACGCCGTCGTGCACCTGATCGAGCAGAACCTCGCCGAAACGCTCGGCCCCGACCGGTACCGCGACTTCCGGGACGCACTGGGCCGTGGCGTGGCCAGCCTCCCCTCCGGCGGTCAGGACCCCGAGGGCTGAACCGGCGGCACGCGACGTCGTACCCCGGCGCTTTTCGGGGCGGGCGCAACCGCGGCGGACCGCGCCGAACCGGTCGAACTGGCATACGACGGTGCCGGCCGGGTACGCCGCCGTGGCCGCGCGGCCGGCGTGACGCCCGGGCCGGACCGTCTTCGTGCAGCCGAGGAGCACCGACATGTCGATCTCAGGGCGGGCCCGACTCTCGCCGACGGCCTCCCTGGTGCTGCTCGCGTCGATCCTGGTGTCGTTCCTGGCCGCGTCGGCGGCCCCGACCCCGCTCTACGGCGTGTACCAGGAACGCTGGCACTTCTCGCCGGTCACGACCACAGTGGTGTTCGCCGTCTACGCGCTCGCCGTGCTGGGGTCCCTGCTCGTCTTCGGCAAGCTCTCCGACCACCTCGGCCGGCGGCCGGTGCTGGCCGTCGCGATCGCGGTGCAGATCCTCGCGCTCGTCGTCTTCGTCTTCGCCAACGGCGTCGCCGCCCTGCTGATCGCCCGCCTCGTGCAGGGGCTGGCCGCCGGTGCCGCCACCGGGGCCGTGGGCGCTGCCATGCTCGACATCGACCGGGCCCGGGGAACCCTCGCGAACTCGCTCGCCCCGGGCATCGGAACCGGAAGCGGGGCGCTGCTCTCCGCGCTGCTCATCCAGTTCCTGCCCGCGCCGACGCGACTGGTCTACCTCGTCCTGCTCGTGATCCTGCTGATCCAGGCCGTCGGGGTCGCGCTGATGCC
>NZ_JAGPXZ010000699.1:0-3176 GCF_018070305.1 Micromonospora sp. M51
CAACCAGCGTGCGGGCGGGCTTCGGCGACCGGAGTCCCGCCCGCACGGCGGAAAGGAGTTTCCGGGCATGACAGTCCAGCTCGACGCCCGCCCACCGGTCGCACCGGCGGCCGGCACCCCCCGCCGCTCCTCGGGTCGGCTCAGCCGACTCGACACCCGGTTCTCGCCGTACCTCTACATCGCCCCGTTCTTCCTGATCTTCGCGATCTTCGGGGCCTACCCGCTGGCGTACACCTTCTGGGTCTCGCTGCACGACTGGGACCTGCTCGGTGCCGACCACCCCTTCATCGGGGCGGAGAACTACACCCGGCTGCTGGCCGACCCGGACTTCTGGCACGCGCTGGTCAACACGCTCGGAATCTTCGTCATCTCGACCGTCCCGCAGTTGCTCGCCGCGCTCTGGCTGGCCAACCTGCTCAACCGCGGCCTGCGGGCCCGCACCGGCTGGCGGATGGCGGTGCTCGTCCCCAACGTCACCTCCACGGCCGCGGTGGCGATCGTATTCGGGGTCCTCTTCGGCCGCGAGTTCGGGATGGTCAACTGGCTGCTCGACCTGGTGGGGCTGGACGCGATCGAGTGGAAGTCCAACCGGTTCGCCTCCTGGGTGGCCATCTCCGCGATGGTCGACTGGCGGTGGACCGGCTACAACGCGCTGATTCTGCTGGCCGCGATGCAGGCCATCCCCCGCGACCTGTACGAGGCCGCGGCGATCGACGGCGCCAGCCGGGTCCGACAGTTCTGGTCGGTCACCGTGCCACTGCTCAAGCCCACGATCATCTTCTGCACCATCATCGCCACCATCGGCGGCCTGCAGCTCTTCACCGAGCCCCGGATGTTCCACTCCGGCACCAACCCGATCCGCGGCGGACCGCTGCGGGAGTCGCAGACCCTGACCATGTACATGTTCGAGAACGCCTTCGCCCCGCACTACAACTTCGGGTACGGCTCGGCAGTGGCCTGGTTGCTCTTCGCGCTCATCGCGATCGTGGCTCTGGTCAACGTGCTGATCCTGCGCCGGATCGGCGGCCGGTCGGGGCCCGACGGACGAAAGGGAGCGGCCCGATGAGCCGGCTCTGGCGGGCCAGCCCGCTCACCTACCTGGCCCTGGTCGTCGCGGCCGGCCTGTCGATCTTTCCGATCTGGTGGATGCTCGTCGTCGCCAGCCGTTCCAACGACGCGATGGGCCAGCTGCCACCCCCGATCACCCCCGGCGGCAACCTGGGCGCGAACATCGCCCGACTGTTCGACAACACCGACGCGTACTTCGCGACCGGCCTGATCAACTCGGTGATCGTCGCCAGCACGGTGACCGTCTCCGTGGTGTTCTTCTCCAGCCTGGCCGGGTTCGCCTTCGCCAAGCTGCGGTTCCGGGGCCGCAACGCCCTGCTGCTGGTGATCATCGCGACCATGATGGTGCCGACCCAGCTCGGCCTGATCCCGCTCTACCTGCTGATGAGCAAGCTGCAGTGGAACGACCGGCTGCCGGCCGTCATCGTGCCGGTGCTGGTCACCGGGTTCGGGGTGTTCATGATGCGGCAGTACGCCGGCCAGGCCATCAGCGACGAACTGATCGAGGCCGCCCGGATGGACGGCTGCGGCACCGCCCGGATCTGGTGGCACGTGGTGGTTCCCGCGTTGCGTCCGGCCGCCGCCGTGCTCGGCCTGCTCACGTTCATGACCACCTGGAACGACTTCCTGTGGCCGTACGCTGTGCTGAACGATCCGGCGAATCCGACAGTGCAACTGTCCCTACGAGCCCTGTCGGACGGGTACTACCAGGACATGTCGCAGGTGTTCACCGGAACTGCCATCGCGACGCTGCCCCTCCTGCTGGTCTTCGTGTTGTTCGGCCGGCAGATCATCGGCGGGATCATGGAAGGTGCGGTCAAGGCGTGAGCGAGCACAGCGAGCAACCCAACAAGCACGACGACGAGATCCGGTTTCCGGAGAACTTCCTCTGGGGGACGGCCACCGCCGCGTACCAGATCGAGGGCGCGGCCCGCGACGACGGCCGCGGTCCGTCCATCTGGGACACCTTCAGCCGTACGCCAGGCAAGGTGTACCAGGGCCACACCGGCGACGTCGCCTGCGACCACTACCACCGGTACGCCGACGATGTGGCGCTGATGGCCGAGCTGGGCCTGCGGGCGTACCGGTTCTCGGTCGCCTGGCCCCGGATCCAGCCCGACGGCACCGGCCCGGCCAACCCCCGTGGGCTGGACTTCTACGACCGGCTCACCGACACGCTGCTCGACCGGGGGATCGACCCGATCGTCACCCTCTACCACTGGGACCTGCCGCAGGCCCTCGAAGACCGGGGCGGCTGGACCAACCGGGACACCGCCGAGCACTTCGCCACCTACGCCACGGCGGTGTACGCCCGCCTCGGCGACCGGATCGACGTGTGGACCACGCTCAACGAGCCGTGGTGCTCGGCCTACCTCGGTTACGGCAACGGCGTGCACGCTCCGGGTGTGCGGAACCCGGCGGCGGCCTTCACTGCCGTACACCATCTGCTGCTCGGGCACGGCCTGGCGGCGCGGGCGTTGCGGGCGGCCGGCGCGCGCAGCGTGGGCATCACCGTCAACCCGGCCGACGTGCGCCCGGCCGACCCCCAGAGCGCTGCCGACGCCGCAGCGGTCCGCCTGGTGGACGGCCTGCACAACCGGATCTTCCTGGACCCGCTGCTGGCCGGCGGTTACCCGGACGACGTCCGCGAGCACGTGGCCCGGATCGTCGAGCCGACGTTCATCCGCGACGGTGACGAGAAGCTGATCGCCGCCCCGATCGACCTGCTCGGCATCAACTACTACGCACCGGGCTACGTGGCCGGGCGGCCTGACGGGGCCGGCAACGACGCGTACCCGGGCACCGAGGGCGCTGTGCACTTCCTGCCGCCGGCCGGCCCGCTCACCGACATGGGTTGGATGATCGAGCCGGCGGGTCTCACCCGGCTGCTGGAGCGGATTGCCGCCGACTACCCCGGGGTGCCGCTGCTGATCACCGAGAACGGTGCGGCGTTCCCTGACAAGCCCGGCACCGACTCGCCCGACGGCCCGGCCCAGGTGATCGACGCCGATCGGATCGCCTACCTCGACGGGCACCTTCGCGCGGCGCACGAGGCGATCTCCCGGGGCGTGGACCTGCGCGGTTATCTCGTATGGTCATTCCTGGAC